>NZ_LSKN01000205.1:0-32749 GCF_001557075.1 Methylobacterium sp. CCH7-A2 | reverse complement strand
CCAACGAGATGGACGCGACGCTCTATCGCTCCGCCTTCAACCCGATCATCGCCGAGGCGCATGACGCCTGTCACGGGCTCTATCACGCGACCACCGGCGACACCCTGGTCCAGGGCACGTCGGGCCTGCCGATCTTCGTCGGCGCGATGGCCTTCGCCGTGCGCGCCGTGATCGCGCGCGTCGAGGCCGGAGCGCCGAACGAACCCGGCGACACCTGGCTGTTCAACGACCCCTATGAGGGCGGCACCCATCTCAACGACATGCGCCTGGTGCGGCCGATCTTCCGGGACGGCAAGCTGTTCTGCTGGCTCGCCTCGGTCGGTCACTGGCTCGATGTCGGCGGCAACGTGCCGGGCAACTTCAACGCCAAGGCGACCGAGAGCTTCCAGGAGGGCTTCCGCATCCCGCCGGTGAAGCTCGTCCGCAAAGGCGAATTCCAGGGCGACATCGTCGAGATCCTCAGCGCCAATTCGCGCCTGCCGCAGTCGAACTGGGGCGATCTCAACGGCCAGCTCAACGCGCTCGACCTCGGCGAGCGGCGGCTCTCCGCCCTGCTCGACGATTACGGCACGCCGACCGTCGAGGCCGCTCTCGACGCCTTCAGCGCCCGCGCCGAGGCGCTGATGCGGGCCGAGATCGCGGCCCTGCCGGACGGTCGCTACAGCTTCGACGATTTCCTCGACAATGACGGCATCAGCGACGAGCCGCTGCGCATCGCGCTCGACCTCACCATAGCGGGCGATGCGATGACGCTCGACTTCTCGCGCTCGGCGCCGCCCTGCCGCGGGCCGCTCAACATCGCCTACTCGACCGCGGTCGCCTGCTGCTATGTCGCGCTCAAGCACATCTTCCCGCATGTCCCGGCCAATGCCGGCGTGCTGAAGCCGATCACCTTCGTGATCCCCGACACGACCCTGCTCGGGGTCAAGCCGCCCAAGCCGGTCGGCGGCTATACCGAGACCATCCTGCGCGTCATCGACACGGTCTTCGGCGCCTTCGCGCAGATCGCACCGGAGCGGGCGAACGGCTCGCCCTATGCGACGATCAACGCGCTGTCGCTGGCCGGCCATCGCGACGACGGCTCGCGCTTCGTGATGTTCTCCTTCTTCGGCGGCGGCCTCGGCGGCAATCCGGAAGGCGACGGGCTGAACCATGGCAACAACCCGATCTCGACGGCGACGATTCCGCCGGCCGAGATTCTGGAGGCGGCCTACCCCGTGATGTTCACGCAATGGGCGCTGCGACCGGATTCGGGCGGAGCCGGCCGCCATCGCGGCGGCTGCGGTGCGATCTACGAGATCGAGGTGCTGGCGAAAGGCGGCGCCGACGTCTTCCTGCTCGGCGAGCGCGGCAAGTTCCCTCCCTTCGGCGTCGCCGGCGGCAAGCCGGCCGCCATGAACCGCTTCGTCTACGACACGGAGAACGGGCCGAAATCCCCGCCGCTCGTCACCAAGATCGCCGACATCCACATCGCGAAGGGCCAGCGCGTGCGCCTCGAAAGCCCCGGCGGCGGCGGCTATGGCGACCCGCACCAGCGCGACCACGAGGCTCTGCGCCGCGACGTGGCCCATGGCTATGTCAGCGCCGGAGCGGCCCGTGACGTCTACGGCTTCGACAGCGAGATCGGCTGATGACCACCACCTCTCCCAAGGCCGTCGTCGGCGTCGATGTCGGCGGCACCTTCACCGATCTGTTCTGGTTCGACGAGGCGGCCAAGCGCTTCCGGACCGCCAAAGTGCCCTCCCAGCGCGGCGACGAGGCCAAGGGCTTCATCGCCGGGCTAACGACCTTCGGCCCGGTCTCCGAGCTGGCCTCCATCGTGCATGGCACCACGGTCGGCACCAATGCGCTGCTGGAGCGCAAGGGCGCCCGGGTCGGCCTCATCACGACGCCGGGCTTCCGCGACGCGCTGGAGATGCGCCGCCGCGACCGCCGCCAGACCTGGGGGCTCTGGGGCGATTTCGTCCCGGTCGCAGCGCGCGACTGCCGGCTTGAAGTGCCCGAGCGGACGCTGGCCGACGGCACGATCCATGTGGCGGTCGATCGCGAGGCGGTGCGCGAGGCCGCCCGCGCCCTGCACGGGAAGGGCTGCGAGGCGCTGGCGATCATCTTCATCAACGCCTATGCCAACCCGCAGAACGAGCGCGACGCGCTGGAGGCCGCCCGCGCCGTCTGGCCGAACGAGAACATCGCTTGCTCCTCCGCGATCCTGCCGGAAATCCGCGAGTTCGAGCGATCCTCGACGACGGCGCTCAACGCCACGCTCCAGCCGGTCGTCGGCTCCTATCTCGGCCGGCTCGAACAGGCGCTGGCGGCCGACGGCTTCGAGGGTCGCTTCCACATCGTGCAGAGCAATGGCGGCGTGATGTCGACCGCCACGGCCCGGCGCCTGCCGGTCCGGACTGCGCTGTCGGGCCCGGCGGCGGGCGTCATCGCGGCGGCCGCGATCGCGCGTGCGGCGGGTCATCCCGACATCATCACGGGCGATCTCGGCGGCACCTCCTTCGACGTCTCGCTGATCGCCGGCGGCCAGGCCGCGCTCGCCGCCCAGACGACGATCGATTTCGGCATGGTCATCCGCACCCCGATGATCGAGATCACCACGATCGGCGCCGGCGGCGGCTCGATCGCGCGCGTCGATGCCGGCGGGCTGCTCGAGGTCGGCCCGGAAAGCGCGGGCTCCCGCCCCGGCCCGGTCTGCTACGGCCAGGGCAACACCCGCCCGACCCTGACCGACGCCAATCTGGTGCTGGGCCGTATCGACGGCGAGAAGCCGCTCGGCACGCTGCAGCGGCTCGATGTCGAGGCGGCGCGCGCTGCGATCGCCAGGGAGATCGCCGAGCCGCTCGGGCTCGACGTGATGGCGGCGGCGGAAGCCATCGTGAAGATCGCCAATGCCCGCATGGCCGGAGCGATCCGCCTCGTCTCGATCGAGCGCGGGCACGACCCGGCGAAGTTCATGGCGATGCCGTTCGGCGGCGGCGGCGCCCTCCACGCCGGCGCCCTGATCCACGAGGTCGGGCTGAAGGGCGCGCTGGTGCCGCGCTTTCCGGGCGTAACCTCGGCGCTGGGCTGCGTCATCGCCGATATCCGCCATGACGGCGTGCAGACGGTGAACCTGATGCTGGAGGGGCTGGACGCCGCCGCCCTCGACGCCCGCATGGTCGAGGCCGGGCGCGAGGCCCACCGGGTCGTCGCCGAGGCCGGCCTCTCGGTCGAGCGCATCGACGTGCTCTACGAACTCGACATGCATTATCTCGGGCAGACGCATACGGTCTCGGTGCCGCTCCCGGTCACGCTCGGAGAGGCCGGGACCGGCGTCACCGCAGACGTGATCCGCGAGGCTTTCGAAGCCGCCTATGGCGCCGCCTTCAGCCGGCTCCTGCCGGGTATCCCGCTGCGTATCGTCACGCTGCGCACCGCCGCCATCGGCCGCCGGCCGGCCTTCGACCTGACGGCGCTCGCTCCCTCGGCCGGGGCCAGCCTGGAACTGGCCCGCCGCGGCACGCGCCAGGTCTATCTCGACGGGGCCTGGCGCGAGACCGCGATCTGGTCGCGGCTCGATCTTCCGGTCGGCACCCGCATCGCGGGTCCCGCGGTCTTCGAGCAGCCCGATGCCACCGTGCTGCTCGACCCCGGCCTCACCGCCGAAGTCGACGCGCTCGGCAACCTCGTCATCCTGAGGAGCTGACCATGGCTGGCCCGATCACCGACATCGCCGCGACCGCATTGCTGATCGTCGACCTGCAGAACGACTTCATCCATCCCGACGGCGCCTATGCGAAGGGCGGCGCCGCCTCGCCCGAGGCGCAGGCGCTGCCCGGCCGGCTGCTGCCCTTGGTCGAGCGCTTTCGCGCACAGGGCGGGCTGGTGGCGGCGACGCAGTTCACGCTGGTGCCGGGCCGCGGCGGCGAGCCGCTGATCTCGCCGCATCTCAAGCAGATGCGGCCCTTCCTGAAGCGCGGCGACTTCCTGCCCGGCGGCTGGGGCCACCGCGTCGTCGACGCGCTGCAGCCGATCGACGTATCGGTCGAAAAGATCGCCTATTCCGCGTTCTACCAGACCCGGCTGGAGTGGGTTCTGCGCAAGCTCGGCATCGCGCATCTCGTCGTCGCCGGCATCGTCACCAATGGCGGCGTCGCCTCGACCGTCCGCGACGCCCATGTCCGCGATCTCGACGTGACCGTGCTCGAGGATGGCTGCGCGGCTCCCACGCCGACCATGCATGCGGAGGCGATCGCGGCGCTGAAACCCGTCGCGCGGATCGCCACCATCGCCGCAGTGATGGCCGAGATATGAGCGCCGTGACCGCCGTCCTTCCGGCCGCGGGCCGCTCCTTCGAAGCCGAGGCCGACGTCCTGATCATCGGCGCAGGCGCGGCCGGGCTGGTCGCCGCGCTTGCCGCCAGCGAGGCGGGCGCCGAGGTCGTCGTCGTCGAGCGCGACGCGCTGCCGAGCGGCTCGACCGCACTCTCGGCCGGCCTGATCCCGGCCGCAGCGACCCGCTTCCAGCGCGCCGCCGGCATCGAGGACAGTGCCGAACTGTTCGCAGCCGACATCATGGCCAAGGCCGGGAACGAGCCCGATCCCGCCATCGTTTGGCGTCTCACCGCGCATGTCGGCCCGGTGCTGGAATGGCTCGCCGACCGCCACGGCCTGCCCTTCGATGTCGTGACGAACTTCTCCTATCCGGGCCATTCCGCCCGCCGCATGCACGGCCTGCCGAAGCGCACCGGCTCGGAGCTGGTCGACCGGCTGCGCGAAGCAGCAGAGGCCCGCGACATCCCGATCCTGACAGGGTTTCGCGCCACCACGCTCTTCACCGACCCTGCCGGCCGCGTCGCCGGCATCGCGGGCACCCGCCCCGGCGGCGGCGAGGAGCCGATCGGTTGCCGGGCGCTGGTGCTCGCCTGCAACGGCTATGGCGGCAACCGCGCTCTCGTCGCGAAACACATCCCCGAAATGGTCGACGCGCTCTGGTTCGGCCATTCCGGCAATGAGGGCGACGCCGTGCTTTGGGGCGATGCGCTCGGCGCCGACCTCGTCGCCATGTCGGGGCATCAGGGCCACGGCTCCGTCGCCCACCCCCACGGCATCCTGATCACCTGGGCGACGATCATGGAGGGCGGGTTCCAGGTCAATGCCCGGGGCGAGCGCTTCTCCGACGAAAGCCATGGCTATTCGGAACAGGCGGCAACCGTCCTCGCCCAGCCCGGCGGCAAGGCCTGGACGATCTTCGACGGCCGCATCGCGGCCATCGCCCGGCAGTTCGAGGACTTCCGCAACGCCGAGGCGCAGGGCGCCATCGTGCAGGCGCAGGACATCGCCAGCCTTGCCCGGATGCTCGGCCTGCCGCCCGATGCCCTGGCGGCGACGGCGGCCGAGGTCGAGGCGCTGAAGCAGGGCAATGGCAGCGACCGCTTCGGCCGCGACTTCCGCGGTGCGCAGCCTTTGGCGGCTCCGTTCTGCGCCGTCGCTGTCACCGGGGCCCTCTTCCACACCCAGGGCGGCCTGAGGATCGACCCGCAGGCCCGCGTGCTACGACCGGACGGATCCGCCTTCGCCAATCTCTTCGCCTGTGGCGGCGCGGCAGTCGGCGTGTCGGGCCGCCGTGCCTCCGGCTATCTCTCGGGCAACGGGCTGCTGACAGCCGTCGGGCTGGGCGAGATCGCCGGGCGGGAAGCCGCGCGCTTGGCATCGGTCGATCCGGCCTGAGACATCGTCGCCGCATGGCCAGTGCGACAGCGGGGCTCTCAGGGCGATCGACCGAACGCGATGGTTCATGATGGCGAGGCGCGGATTCGTGAAGATCCGCGAGCGGCGACGCAGAGACTCAGCGCAAACACTTGCAATCATTTGCAAATTCGCGGCGCGTCGGCGTCGCTCAGGCGCCCCGATATGTCCTCATCCGGAGGGACATCCTTGCCGGCGACCCTTGCCTGAACCGCAACAGCGCCATTTATGATCCATGCGGACGAAGCGACACGCCGCGGCAGAGCCTCTCCCCTGAGCCATCCTGCCGTCCGCCCCTTCGATGACCGAGCCAGCAAGGAGACGTCGCGTTGAGCCAGGACCGATCGACCCGCCGCGCCTTTCTCGCCAGCGGCTCCGCCCTTGCGGGCGCCGCGCTCCTGACCGGCGCACCCGGCCTGCTGTTGCCCGCCCGGGCGCAGGGGCTGGCCCCCACCCCGACCATGCCGGGCGGTGCCAATAACTACATCCCCGGCGCCCCGATCGTCAGCCGGATCGGCGGCGGCGGCTTCTGGATGACCGGTACGGTGCGTCGCGCCGGTGACGGCGCGCCGCTGCCCGGCATCCGCATCCAGATCTGGGCCCATACCACCGAGGGCCGCGAGAACGACGCCCGCAGCCACGGTGCCACGCTCACCGGCGCGGATGGCACGTTCCGCCTGGAAATGCCGCAGATCATCCCTGCCTTCGGACAGGCGCATGGCCACCTCGCCTATGAGGGCGACGGCTTCAGGACGGTCTTCCTGAGGCCCGTCATGGCGTGCGCGCGAGACACCAGCCTCAGCGCCCATTTCGTGCTCCAGCCGGTCTGAGCGGCTTGGCCTCGCTTCGGGGACCCCTGATCTGGGGACTGCTCACCCTCGCCGTGGCGGTACCGATTGCGCTCGCGGCCGGGAGTCCTCTGCTCGCCTGGCGCGACGGCGTCTACATTGCATCCGGCTTCGCCGGCATCCTCGCTTTGGCCTTGCTGCTCTTGCAGCCCCTGCTGGCGGGCGGCGCATTGCCTGGCCTGCCGGCCCGGTGGAGCCGTCGCCTGCATGGCTGGGTCGGCGCGGCCCTTGTCGCGCTGATCGTCCTGCACGTCGTGGGGCTATGGGTGACGAGCCCTCCCGACGTCGTCGATGCGCTGCTCTTCGTCTCGCCGACGCCGTTCTCAGCCTGGGGCGTCGTCGCCATGTGGGCGTTGTTCGCCTCGGCGGCGCTGGCGGCGTGGCGGTTCCGCTTTCGGCTCGCCCCAAGGACATGGCGCCTCGCCCATTCCCTCCTCGCGGTCGTCATCGTCATCGGCAGCGTCGTCCATGCCTGGCTCGTCGACGGGACAATGGAGCCATTCTCGAAAGCGGCGTTTTGTCTGTTCGTGCTGCTGGCGACGGCATGGGTGATCCGCGATCGGCGCGCCTGGGCGCTGCTCCGGCGAAACCGGCGCCCCGCCGACCGCTCGGCCTGAGAGGCCCTGAAGGGGCTGCAACCGGGCCCCTCCCGAGATCGATGCAAGCTTTGGACTTTTCGGAGGCGGCCTGTTCGCGGCCAATGGCCGGGTCCGACTCGCCGAGCCGATCCTGCCGATGCCTTGCCTTCCCGAAGCCCGATGCGCCCGAACCCGCAGAAACCTCTGCCGGGCCGGCCGAATGGTGGGGATGCGGGTCAGACGGCGTGATCGGCGCGGCCGCCTCTGCGGCGGTCTCCTGTTCGTCCTGCTGGCCCACCCCGCACAGGCCCAGTCGAACGGCAATGTCGGCGGCTTCGCCGAGATCGGCACCAGCAATCCCTACCCCTATTCCAGCCTCACCTTCATCGGAACGGCCGGCCATCTGCGGGCCATCAGTGATCTCGACCTGGGAAGCCAGGTCGCAACGGAGATCGGGGCAGAGGGGCGATTGTCCGCCGCGACCGGAACCCGGATGATCGTCAATCTCGACTGGCTCCGCTCGAATTCGGTCCTTTACCTCGGCTCGGCGACCGACCGGGGACAGATCGAGGTGCAATCCTGGAGCGGGCGCTGGAACAGCTCGGCACGGCTGGTGATCGATGGCGGGACGGTCGTCGCCAACACCGCCGGGTTTGCCGGCCTGAACGAGCTGGTCGAATACATCGCTTCCGTCACCATCAGCAACGGCGCGACGCTTTATCTGGGCAGCCAGAACACGACGATCCGCCGCCTGGAAGGCAATGGCCAGATCGGTTTGGCCGGAGCCAATCTGACCATCCGCGGCGGAACCTTCTCGACCGGCATCACCGGGGCCTCGACGCTGACCTTCTCGGGCGACAGCACCTGGACCGGGACCGGCTCCAGCGTCGGGACGCTCGCGGTCCTCTCGGGCGTGACGCTGACGACCAGCAACCCGGCGGCGGTCGAAAACACGACGGCGCTGCGGGTCGACGGGACCTACGCGCTCAATTCGGCGCTGGCAGTGGACGGGCTTTCCGGGAGCGGCACCATCGCCCTCGGGACGGGCTCCAGGCTGACGGCCGGCTCGCAGAATGCCAGTTCGACCTTCGACGGCACCATCTCCGGCAGTGGCGGCGGGCTGACCAAGGCGGGCACCGGGACGCTGACCCTGACCGGCGCGAGCAGCTATACGGGCGCCACCATCGTCGAGGCGGGGACGCTGGCGATGGGCCGCGTCAACGCCTTGCCGACGACCAGCCCCGTCACGATCAATGGCGGAACCTGGTCGCTGGCCGGCTATGACCAGACGGCGTCCAGCCTGAGCGGAGGTCCTTTCGGCACGGTTTCGCTCGGCGGCGCCCGGCTGACATTGGGGGGCGGAGCCGACAGCGCGTATCAAGGCACCATCACCGGCACCGGCGGCCTGACGAAGATCGGCGGCAACCGGCAGGAGCTGTACGGCTCCACCACCTATTCCGGGCCGACCGTGGTGTCCGGCGGCTTGCTCCGGCTCTACGGCACGCTGCCGAATTCGCGGTCGATCAGCGTCGATGCCGGCGCCGAACTCGATGCCGCGACGGCCAATACTCTCTCGACCCAGGCCCGTGTCACGCTGACCGGCAGCAACGCCACATTGCGGATCAGCGGCGACCAGAGCATCGGGGCCCTCGACGGCACGAGTGGCGCGCGGGTGCTGTTCGGCGCCGGGCGGACGCTGACGCTGGGCGGCGGCAATGCCGATGGCAGCTTCGCCGGCACGCTCGGCGGCGATGGCCGGGGCAGCCTCACCAAGGTCGGCAGCGGAACCGTCACGCTGTCGGGGACAAGCGGGTACCAGGGCGCGACGCTCGTGAACGCCGGCACGCTGGTGGTCAACGGCTCGATCGCCGCCTCCTCCGGCGTCACGCTGAATGCCGGGGCCTTCCTTGGCGGCTCCGGCACGGTGCCGAGCGTCACCGTCGCGGGCGGAACGCTATCGCCCGGCAATTCGCCGGGGACGCTGACCATCGCCGGCGACCTGACCCTCGACGCCGCCTCGACCTACCGGGCGGAAATCCAGGGCGCCGTGTCGGACCGGCTGAGCGTTACCGGCACAGCGGCGCTGGCGGGGCGGCTGCAGCTCGTTCCGCTCGGCGGCAGCTTCACGTTCAACAGCCCCTATACGCTGCTGACGGCGGCGGGCGGGCGCAGCGGCAGCTTCGGCACGGTCGAGACCATCGGCTCCTTCGGCGACGGCGTGACCTCCACTGTGAGCTACACCGCGCAGGATGTGCAACTCACCCTGGCTCCCAAGCCGCTCGTCCCGATCGTCGATCCCGCGCCGACGCCCTCGCCCTTTCCCGGGGATTCCGGCACGAGCCCGGGCACTCCGGCAACCTCCCCGGGCTCCTCGGCCGGAACCGTGCCCACGCTCTCCGGCGCGGCCGCGCCGAACGTCGTCGCCATCGCCTCGCGGATCGACGATGCGGTCTCGAGGGGCGTCGATGTCTCCCGGTTCTTCCCGATCTACAATCTGCCGGCCGCGGCCATCCCGGCCGCGGTCAACCAGCTTTCGGGCGAGATCCATACGGCGGCTCCGGCGATCGACCGGCGCCTCGCGGACCGGTTTCTCGGCACGATGCTGAACGCAGGCTTCGGCCAACGGCTGCGGCCCGGCGGCCTCGGACCCGGCCGCGCCGGCTACAGCGCCGCGTCCGCGCCCGGCTTCGACGACGCGACCGCGGCTTCGCGTCTGGAAGCGCCCCGCTTCGCCCTGTGGGGCACCGCTTCCGGCGGGGCCGGTCGCAGCGAGGGTTCGCTTCGCAGCGGCACGGCGCGGCGCGCGCTCGACGAGATGCAGTTCGCCGTGGGGGCCGATGCGAGGCTGGGGACCGACGCCGTCATCGGTGTCGCCATCGGCGGGGCCCGCGGGCGGGCCTCACTGCCGGGCGGGCTCGGCCGGATCGAGAGCGAAGGCGTCCAGTTCGGCGTCTACGGTCTGACGCGGATCGGCCGGCTGGAACTTGGAGCCGCCGCCGCCTTCGGCCGCAGCGACCACAGCGTCTCGCGCAGCGTTCCGGCTCTCGGCGGGGGGCTGACAGCGTCCTATGCCAGTACGCAATGGAGCGGGCGGCTGCAGGCCAGCCTGCCGGTTCTAAGTGCCGGCGGCTTCAGCCTTTCGCCCGTCGCCGCGCTGCAGCGTGTCACCATCCGCACGCCCGCCTTCGTCGAGCGCTCGGCCTTCGGCGAGAGCGCCGCTGCGCTTGCGGTCGCCGGGCGCCGGGACGCCGGGACCCGGGCCGAATTCGGCCTGCAGTTCGAGGCGGAAACGGCGATCGGCGGCCTGCCGGCGTCCGGCTTTCTGCGCGCCTCCTGGGCCCGCGCTTTCGACGATGACGCCCGGATCGCCGCAAGCTTCACCGCCCTGCCCGGCCTGGGCTTCGTCGCCCGCGGCGCGCAGCGGCCCCGCAACAGCGCTCTCGTCGCGGCTGGTCTGGAGGTAAGGCTGTCCGAGCTCCTCGCGATCGGCCTGCGTGGCGACGGGGAGGTCTCCGCTACGGGCGGCCATTACAGCGGCATGGGCCAGATCCGGCTCAGCTTCTGAGGCGGCGCCGACTGCCGCGGCATCAGCCGACGAGAAGAGCGCGGATCGAACGCCAGCTGTCGCCATCGGGAGCGCAGAGCAGCCCGGTCGAGGGCTGGCCTGGCCGGTAGAGGCTGCCATCGAGCATGCGGGCGTGGCCGCCAGCTTCGCCGAACAGCAGCACGCCGGGCGCATGGTCCCAGGGGTTCAGCCCGCCATAGAGCAGGAAATCGCAGCGCCCGGCAGCGGCGAGGCGATACTCCTGCCCACAGCAACGCAGCGACGCCACGCTGGCGAAGGCGGGGAAACGAGCCGGCAGCGCGCTGCGCATCGGCTCGGGAAAGTACTGCCAGCTCGCCATGCCGTTCATGTCCGCGATGGCGACCGGGCCGCCGGCGCGCAGATCGCGGGATGTGCCGCCCGAGCTCTCCAGCCAGGCTCCCTCGCCTCGCAAGGCGAGCGCGCTGTCGTTCAGCACGGGATCGTGGATCACTGCTGCCGCGGTCTCGCCCCTCACAACGGCCGCGGCCATGACCGCGAAGAGCGGCAGGTCGGAGGCGTAGTTCAGCGTGCCGTCGACCGGATCGATCACGAAGGCGAGCTCCGCCTCCGCCAGCCGCCCCAGCACGGCCGGGTCGCGCGTCGCGGCCTCCTCGCCGACGAGCAGCGCGCCGGGAAAAGCCCGCTTGAGTTCGGCAAAGATGAAACGCTCGGCCGCCTCATCGGCCTCCGTCACGAGATCGCCCGGCGCCGCCTTCTCGCGGACGTCGCCGGCGGCCAGCCTGCGGAAGCGCGGCATGATTTCGCGCCGTGCCGCCTCGGCGAGGATGCCGCTCAGGCGATCGAGATCGCGCCGCGAAACCATCATGACATGCTCCGGGGCCGACCGTCAGCCGACATCGAACTCGACCAGGATCGGCTGGTGGTCGGAGGCGCGCGTGTCGACATCACAGACGATGCGGCGGGCGCGGGCCGCGAGATCGGGAGTCGCCAGCACATAGTCGAGGCAGCCGGGCGGGCCGTAGGTCTGGTCGACGATGAAGGCGGTGGGCGGCGGCGGTGCGTCACCCATCACGGCAGGCCAGAGATCGCGCAGCGGCGGCGTGCCATCCTCGAAGGGCGCCATCAGCCGCGCCAGAGCCGGATCATCCGGCCGCATGTTGAAGTCGCCAGTCAGGATCGCGCTCGCCGTGTTCGGCGTCGGCGCATAGGTGTGTGGCCCCGGCGCGCGCGGCGTGCCGGCGCGCGACGCGGCCATGCGATGCGCCTCCCGGATGCCCTCGACCTGGGCCGCCCGCAGCACCGGCGAGGAGTATTCCAGATGCGTCGTCATCAGCCGCACCGGGCCGAGCGGCGTCTCGGCGACCGCCTCGACCAGCACGCGCGGCATGTTGCGTGTCGCTGCCGCCTCCCAGGGCAGGAGATGGCGGAGCGCCTGCGCGACGCGGTAGCGGGTCAGGATCAGGTTGCCGAAGCGCTTGCGCCCGCCGCGACCGTCATCGACATCGACGCCGATGCCCTCGATGGCGGTAAAGCCCGGCAGCATCTGCGCGAAGAGGGCGAACTGGTCGGTGGCGTCATTGCCGTCGAGATCGGGAAAATTCGCCGCCACCTCCTGCAGGCAGAGCACGTCGAAATCCGCCATCGCCCGCGCGTGGTCGATGATCCGTCTCGGATCGACGCGATCGTCGGTACCGCGCGCCCACTGGATGTTCCAGGTAATCAGCTTCATCGGAACCTTGCTCGCGTCACTTGATGCCGGCGCGCATGAAGCTCTGCACGAACTGGCGCTGGAAGAGCAGGAAACCGACGAGCAGCGGGGCGGACGTCATCAGCGTCGCGGCGCAGATCACCGCCCAGTCGATGCCCTGATCGCTCGACGAGAACACCTGCAGGCCCACCGTGAGCGGGCGCGACTCGACCGAGTTCGTCACCAGCAGCGGCCAGAGGAAATTGTTCCAGTGATAGCTCACCGAGACCAGCCCGTAGGCGATGTAGGTCGGCTTCGCGAGCGGGACATAGACCTTCATCAGCACCTGCAGCGGGCTCGCCCCTTCCACGCGCGCGGCGTCGTCCAGCTCCTTCGGCACGGTCTTGAAGGTCTGCCGCAGCAGGAAGATGCCGAAGGCCGAGGCGATATAGGGCAGCGCGATGGCGGGGATGGTGTCGATCAGCTCGAAACGGGCCAGCGTCCGGTAGTTCTCGACGATCAGCGCGTCCGGCATGATCATCAGCTGCGCCAGGATCAGCGCGAAGGCGACGTCGCGGCCCCAGAAATCCTGCCGCGCCAGCGCATAGGCCGCCAGCGTCCCCAGCACGAGCTGGAAGGCCAGGATCATCGTCACCAGGATGAAGGTGTTGAGGAAGTAGCGCGCGAAGGGCGCCGCCGCCCAGGCGCGGGTGAAGTTGTCGAGCGTCAGCGGCGCGGTCAGCACGAAGCGCGTGGTGTATTCGGCCGGGTGGATCGCCGCCCAGATCGCATAGGCCAGTGGCAGCACCCAGATCAGCGCCAGCAGGATCGCCCCCGTCGACTGCAGGGTCAGCGAGAGCCCCTTGGGCGCATAGGGGTCGGTGCGGGCCGCATGGGCGACCGGCTGCGGAGCGGGCGCGCTCATCGATAATGCGTCCTGCGCTCGAGGAACCCATACTGGACGAAGGCGACGAGGGCGAGCAGCAGCAGCAGCACGCAGGTCAGCGTTGCCGCATAGGCCGTGTCCCAGAAGCTGAAACCAACCTGGTAGATGTAGAACAGCAGCAGCGTCGTCGCGTTGTCGGGGCCGCCGCGGGTCATGACGAAGATGTGGTCGACCATGCGGAAGGCGTTGATCACAGCATTGATCAGCACGAACAGCGTCGTCGGCATCAGCAGCGGGAACTGGATGCGCCGAAAGTAAGTCCAGCGCGAAGCGCCCTCGATCGCCGCCGCCTCGCCGAGGCTGGGCGGCAGGGCCTGCAGCGCCGCGAGGTAGAAGATCATGAAGAAGCCCGCCTCCTTCCAGATCGCGACGATGGTGATCGCGTAGAGGGCGGTGTCCTGCGAGCCGAGCCAGTTGGTGCTGCGTCCGCCGAAGGCTCCGACGATCTGCTCGAGCAGGCCGTATTGCGGCGTGAAGAAGAACAGCCAGATGTTCGCCACCGCGATCATCGGCAGGATCGTCGGCGTGAAGAACGCCATCCGGACCCAGGTCCGCCCGACGATCCTGTCGTTGACCCAGACCGCCATCAGCAGGGCGAGCGCGATCGAGGTCGGGATGGTGCCGAGCGCGAACCAGAGATTGTTCGACATCGCCTTCCAGAAGATCGGGTCGGCGAGGAGCTGCTGGTAATTGTCGAGCCCGACGAAGCGCGCCGGGCGGCGCGCCTTGGGTGTCGAGTAGAAGCTCTCGATGAAACTCGCGACCGCCGGCCAATGCGTGAAGAGGGCCAGGCAGGCCATGGCCGGCAGCAGGAGCAGCCAGCCATGGACCGTGGCGGTCGCGCGGGTGTTCATCGCGGAGCGGCTTCCTGGCTCAGCGATAGGGCTTCAGGATGCGCTCGGCCTCGGCCTGCGCGTCCTCCAGCGCCTTCTTGGGCGGCTTGGTGCCGGTCAGCGCGGCCTGCAGCCCATCATTGAGCGCCTTGGTGACGCGCTGGTTCTCATGGGTCGAGAGTTCGGCCACCGCATGCGGGAGCTGGTCGCGCGCCACCAGAGCCGGCGGGAAGTCCTTCGCATAGGCCTGCATCGCGGGCGTCTCATAGGCTGCCGGCGAAACCGCGACATAGCCGGTGTCGATGCCCCATTGCGCCGCGCGCTCGGGCGTCGTGATCCAGCGGATGAACTTGAAGGCGGCCTCCTGCTGGGCCGGCGTGGCCTTCTTCGAGAGGTAGAAATTGCCGCCGCCGGTCGGGCTGCCGCGGCGCTTGCCGGCCGGCAGCATGGCGACGCCGAAGGAGAATTTGGCGTTGCTGCGGACATTGGTGAGGTTGCCGGTGGTCGTCCACATCATCGCGACCTTCTTCTCGAAGAAGTCCTTCGGTGTGGTGCCCCATTCGACGATGCCGGGCGGATGGACCTTGTGCTTCTGCGCGAGGTCGACCCAGTACTGCAGGGCCTCGACCACGGCGGGATCGGCGTAGTTGGTCGCGTTGCCCGCGGCATTGGCGAGAATTGCGCCGGCCTGCGTCGAGAGGCCCTGGAAGAGCCAGTAGGGGAAGCCGGAGGACGGGATCTGGATGCCCCACTGGGTGACGTTGCCCGAGGCGTCCTTCTTGGTCAGCTTCTGGGCGAAGTCGAGCTGCTCGGCCCAGGTCGCCGGCGGCTTCTCGGGGTCGAGCCCGGCCTCCTTGAACAGCTCCTTGTTCCAGTAGAGCACCACGGTCGAGCGCTGGAAGGGAATGCCCCAGGTCTTGCCGCCGGTCTGGCTGTTTTCCATGAAGGCCGGGAAGAAGGAGGCGAGCCACTTCTTGTCGTCCTCGGTCTTCACGAAGCTGTCGAAGGGGACGATCGCGTCCTCGTCGATCAGCGTGAACATGTCGGTCGAGAGCAGCACCGAGGTCACAGGCGGCGTGCCGCTCTTGTGGGCGGTCAGCGCCTTGACGATCGTTTCCTGATAAGTGCCGGCATAGATCGGCTTCAGCTTGATCGACGGGTTCTCCTTCTCGAAATCGGCGGCGTAGGTGTCGATCAGCTTGGTGATCGGCCCGCCGACGGCGACCGGATAGAAGAACGACACCTCCGTCGCGGCCTGCGCCCGGGCGATTCCCGGCAGCGCCAGCGACCCTGCGAGCGCCGCAGCGCCGGTCAATACGTCACGCCTGTCCATCTGTTCTCTCCCTCTCGAGGTGGCTGTTGCGCCCGACCCTTGTGACCGGATCTTAAACGGGAACCGCTCTGCGTTCGGACGCCTGGTCGAACCAGTGCAGCGCCGATTGTGACAATGTGATGTAGATCTTTTCACCTGGCTTCGTCCGTACCTTGCCGGCGCGGCGGACGATGAAGCCATGCCCGCCGATGCGGGTTTCGACCAGCGTGTCGGCGCCGAGATACTCCACCGCGACGACGTCGGCGGCGATGCCGGCCTCGCCGAGATCGGTCATCTCGGGGCGGATACCGACCGCCAGACCGGCGGGATCGTGCCCCGGCGGCGGCGTCAGAACCCCTGCCCCGCCGGCGGCAAGCACTGCTGGCAGCGGCACGACGTTCATCGGCGGCGTGCCGACGAAGCGGGCGACGAAGATGCTGGCCGGGTTCTCGTAGATCTCGTCGGGCGGCGCGTCCTGCTCGATCCGCCCGTTGCGCATCAGCACGACCTGATCGGCCATGGTCATGGCCTCGACCTGATCATGGGTGACATAGACCATGGTGATCCCCAGCCGCTGCTGCAGCTCGCGGATCTCGCGGCGCATCTCGACGCGCAGCTGCGCGTCGAGATTGGAGAGCGGTTCGTCCATCAGGCAGACCGGGGCCTCGGCGACGATGGCGCGGCCGAGCGCGACGCGCTGCTGCTGGCCGCCCGACAGCTGCGAGGGCTTGCGGTCAAGCAGCGCGCCGAGACCGAGGATTTCGGCGGCGCGCGCCAGCCGGCGGTCGCGCTCGGCACGGGCCACTTTCCGCACATCGAGCCCGAAGGTGATGTTCTGCGCCACCGAGAGATGCGGAAACAGCGCGTAGTTCTGAAACACCATCGCGATGCCGCGCCCGGAGGGAGCGGCCGTCGTCACGTCGCGCCCGCCGATCAGGATGGTGCCGCTCGTGGTGTCCTCGAGCCCCGCGATCAGCCGCAGCGTGGTCGACTTGCCGCAGCCGGAGGGGCCTAGGAGCGCGACCAGCTTGCCGCCGTCGACCGTAAAGCTGACGTCGTCGACCGCGGCAGCGCCGCCCCAGCTCTTCGAAACCGCTTTCAGCTCAACAGAAACCATGCGTCATCCGGGCTGCGGCCCATGCCCAGTGAGCCGGCACAGGAGCTGCGTTGTCGTGGGCGCCGATATGGCGCGAAATCGCGCCGGGGCACAAGCCATTGCGGAAGTTGCCGCAACGGCCGCCTGCAACGACCACTGGTCGCGCTCGGCCGGCGGTCCTTGAGCCGGCTCATCGCCGACCTTGCGTCTCAGGCGACGGTGCGGGCCGGTGCACCGGCAACGGCGGCCTCCGGGATGCGGCCCTCGAACCAGTAGGCCGCCGCAGCGTGGGACATCGCCTCGCCGTCATGGCCGATGCCGGGCACCTCGATATGGACCCAGTTGCAGGGCGCGCCGCGGCGCTGGGCCTCGGCCCGACCGAGTTCGATCATGCGATGCGAGCGCGCGAAGCGGTGCGGCCCCTGGGCCAGGGCCTCGGGCTGGGACGGCAGGTTCGGATCGTCGGTGGCGATGTCGCGGTCGCCGGCGAGGATGATCATCGGCGATGCGAGCCAGCGCAGCAGCGCCGCCTCGTCGAGCCCGAGGCCGCCCAGCCCTTCCGGGAAGGGCTTGTCGAGCGTCGGCAGGGTGTACCAGCCGGAATTGGCGGCGATGGCCGCCTCGAAGGGACCGAACCCTTGCGTCGCCAGCATGCGGTGGACGAACTGGCCGCCCGCCGAATGGCCGAAGATGCGGATAACGGGCCTGTCGATCACGCCGCCTGCGCGAAGCGCCTCGAGGACGCGCGCGGGGACCGCGTAGAGCCAGTCCTCGCGCGGCGCGACAGAGCTGTCCGGCCCGACGACGAGCCCGTTATTGTAGCCTTCGGCCTTGGGATAGACCGCATCGGGAAAGGTCGGCGCGACGATCAGGAGATTGTGCTTCTCCGCGGCATCAATCCAGAAGTCGCGATAGTCGTCGCCATTGCGCATCATGCCGTGCTGGACCACGACGACGGGATCATTCGGGCGATGACGCTCGGGACGGTAGCAGTTGACCGTCAGCGGCCGCTCCGGGTGGCGGGCATCGACGAAGGGCAGCGTGCTGCGGCCGGTGGGCGGGTTGAGCGTGGCGGTGGTCATGCGGCCTCCGGAGGCGTGTGCAGATGGCAGGCGGCGCTGCGGCCGGGCGCGATCTCGGCCAAGGGCGGCCTGATCTCGCGGCAGACCGCCATCGCCTGCGGACAGCGGGGGTGGAAAGGGCAGCCGGGCGGCGGCGCCAGCGGCGAGGGCAATTCGCCGCCCAGCGGCTTGAAGGCCTGCTTGCGCCGCGCTGCAGAGGGAATCGCCGCGATCAGGGCGGCGCTGTAAGGATGGGCCGGCGTCGCGAAGATCTCGGCCGCCGGCCCGATCTCGACGATGCGGCCGAGATACATGATCGCGACGCGGTCGCTGATGTGGCGCACCAGGCCGAGATCGTGGCTGACGAAGAGATAGGTCAGGCCGTGGCGGGCGCGCACATCCATGAACAGGTTGATGACCTGGGCCTGGATCGAGACGTCGAGCGCCGAGACCGGCTCGTCGCAGACGAGGAAGTCGGGCTTCACCGCGAGCGCCCGGGCGATGCCGATGCGCTGGCGCTGGCCGCCCGAGAACTGATGCGGATAGCGCTCGCGATAAGCGGTATCGAGCCCGACCTCGGTCAGGGCGCGGTCCACCGCCTCGTCGATCTGCGCCTTCGGCACCAGCTTGTGCAGGCTGAGCGCCTCTCCGACGATGCGGGAGACCTTCATGCGCGGATCGAGCGAGGCATAGGGGTCCTGGAAGATCATCTGGACCTTGAGCAGGTAGTCCAGGCGGTCCCTGCCCTTCAGCCCCGCGACCTTGCGCTGATCATAGACGACCTCGCCGGAGGTAGGCGGCAGGATGCCGGTGATCACCCGGGCGAGCGTGGACTTGCCGCAGCCGGATTCCCCGACGAGGCCGAGCACCTCGCCGCGTGCGATGGAGAGGTCGACGCCATCCACGGCGCGCAGCACTGGCGGCGGCTTGCCCCGGCCGGTCGCCATCAGGATGCGCTCGGCCAGTGTCGGGCTGCGGCGGAAATGCCGGGTGATGCCCTTCAACTCGAGGATCGGCGCGCTCATGCGGCGTCTCCCTGCGGCACGGGGTTGTGGCAGCGATAGCTCCGGCTGCCTTCCTCCGTCGGCATCGGATCACGTTCGGCACAGAGCGGCAGGGCATTGGGGCAGCGCGGGCGGAAGGGGCAGCCGCTCGGCCGGTCGTCGATGCGCGGCGCGACGCCGTCGATCTGGTTGAGGCGCCCGCCCGGCGCAACCAGCGTCGCCGAGGAGTTCAACAGCCCGAGCGTATAGGGGTGGCGCGGCGCGTCGAGGACGGCATCGACCGGCCCGATCTCAACGATGCGACCGGCATACATCACCGCCACCCGGTCTGCGAGTTCGGCCACCACCGCCAGATCGTGGGTGATCCAGAGCACGGCGGTGCCGGCCTCGCGGGCGAGCTTCTGAACCTCGAACAGGATCTGGCTCTGGATCGTGACGTCCAGCGCCGTCGTCGGCTCGTCGGCGATGATCAGGTCGGGGTCATTGAGCAGTGCGGTCGCGATGGCGACGCGCTGGCGCATGCCGCCGGAGAATTCGTGCGGGAACTGCTCCAGTCGCGCCTGCGGCGAGGAGATGCCCACCCGCGCCAGCGCCTTCGCCGCTTCGTCCAGCGCCGCGCTCCGGCCGATGTCGCGATGTTCGAGGATGGCCTCGCTCATCTGCTCGCCGATGCTCAGCACCGGGTTCAGCGTCATCAGCGGGTCCTGAAAGATCATGGCGATGCGGTCGCCACGTAAAGCGCGCAGGCGCTCATCGGACGCCGCCCTGATGTCCTCTCCCGCGAAGCGGATCGTGCCGGCGACGATCTCGCCCGGCGGATCGATCAGCCGGACCAGCGAGAAGCCGGTCACCGATTTGCCGGAGCCGGACTCACCGACGAGGCCCAGCACCTCGCCGCGCGCGATGGCGAGATCGACGCCGTCGACCGCCGGCCAGGCGCCGTCGAGCGCATGGAACACCGTCCGCAGGCCGCGGACCTCGAGCAGGGTTTCGGTCATGAGCGCACGTTGAAGCTGCGGCGCATGCGGTCGCCGACGAGGTTCAGCGAGACGATCAGCAGCACCAGCGCGATGCCGGGGAACACCGCGATCCAGTATTCGCCCGAGAGCAGGAATTCGAAGCCGTTGGCGATGAGCAGGCCGAGCGAAGGCTGCGTCACCGGCACGCCGACGCCGAGGAAGGAGAGCGTCGCCTCCAGCGTGATCGCGCTCGCGATGCTGATCGAGGCGACGACCAGCACCGAGCCGACCGAGTTCGGCAGCAGATGCGCGAGCATGATGTGCCGCGTCGGCAGGCCGAAATTGAGCGCCGCCTCGATGTACTCCTTGCGCCGCTCGACGAGTGCGGAGGCCCGCATCAGCCGCGCATATTGCGCCCATTGCACCAGCACGATGGCGAGAATCACCTTGTCCACGCCGCGCCCGATCGAGGCGAGCAGCACGAGCGCGATCAGGATCGAGGGGAAGCCGAGCATGAAATCGACGATGCGCATGATCAGCGCATCGACGAAGCCGCCGAACTGCGCGGCCAGCAGTCCCGCGGAGATGCCGATGACGAGCGCGCCGAGCGTGGCGGTCAGCCCCACCATCAGGCTGGTGCGCAGGCCGTAGAGGATCGCGCTCAGCATGTCGCGGCCCTGCGAATCGGTGCCGAGCCAATAGGTGATGCCGGTCATGCCCGCCTCGCCGGGCGGCAGCCGGTTGTCCATGACGCTGAGCGAGGCGAGGTCGTGCGGGTTCTGCGGCGCGATCATCGGGCCGAGCAAAGCGAGCCCGACCATGATGGCGAGCAGGATGGCGGCGCCGCGCGTGGTCGGGCGGCTGCGGATGCGGCGCAGCACGGCCGCGCGCAGCGTCGTCTCGGCCTCGGGCGGGACGGCGGGCGCCTTGGTCGTCGCGCTCATGCCGCCTCTCCCGTCAGCTTCACCCGCGGATCGAGCGCGGCATAGAGGATGTCGACGAGGAAATTCACCGTGACGAAGAGCAGCGTCGCCAGCAGCACATAGGCGACGACCACCGGGCGATCGAGCTGATAGACCGAGTCGATCAGCAGCTTGCCCATGCCGGGCCAGGCGAAGACGGTCTCGGTGATCGTTGAGAAGGCGACGAGGCTGCCGAACTCGATGCCGACGACGGTCACGACCGGGATCAGGATGTTGCGCAGGACGTGGCGGCCCACGATCCGGCGCGGCTTCACGCCCTTGGCACGCGCGTATTTGACGTAATCCTGCGTCATCGCCTCGCTCGTGCCCGCGGCGACGAGGCGGACCATCAGCGCCATGTTCGGGATGGCGAGGTTGATCGCCGGCAGCGCCAGATGGGTCAGCCCGTCCCAGGTCAGCAGGCTGGTGCGGATGCCGAGGACGGTGACGGTCTCGCCGCGTCCCGCCGTCGGGAGCCAGCCCAGCAGCACGGCGAAGAGCAGGATCAGCATCATGCCCTTCCAGAAGCTCGGCAGCGAATAGCCGAGCACGGTGGCGCCCATGATGATGCGCGCACCGCGGCTGTCGCGGTCGAGACCGGCATAGAGCCCGAGCGGGACGCCGAAGGCGATCGCCAGCGTCATCGCGAGCAGCACGAGCTCGAAGGTCGCGGGCAGGCGCGCCAGGATCAGTTCGATCGCCGGGACGCCATGGACGAAGGAGCGGCCGAGATCGCCCTTCAGCGCATTGCCCATGAAGACGAAATATTGCTGCCAGACCGGCAGATCGAGGCCGAGGCGGCGGATCAGCGCCTCGCGCTCGGCGGCGCTGGCCGAGGGCGAGACCAGAAGCTCGATCGGGTCGCCGATGCCGTAGACGGCGAAGAAGACGACGACCGAGACCGCGAGCAGCACGAATACGCTCTGGATCAGCCGCTGGAGGACATAGGCGGTCATGGGGTGCGACCGGCTCCGCGTTGCGGCGCGGGCCGCGCGGAGGCGGCCCGGCCTGTCGGGTCTTCGGCGGTCACTTCGCCTTCGGCTTCACCGACATCGCCAGCATGAACTGGTCGGCGCGGCCCTTGAGGTCGAGCTCGGACTTGAAGGCCCAGATGCCGCTCTCGAAGTGCAGCGGGATGAAGGCGTAGTCGGCGAGGACCAGCTTGCCGGCCTCCTGCAGCAGGGTGGCGCGCTTGGCGTCGTCGAGCGTCGTCACGGCCTCGCGGATCACCGCGTCGAACTTGTCGTTCTTGTAGCCGCCATAGTTCGAGCCGCCGAGCGTCTTGGTCTCGTTGGGGGTCGGCGGCCACTGACGCAGGAAGGAGGCCGCCTCGCCGGTCGCCGAGCCCCAGCCGCCGATCGCGACCGAAAACTCTTTCTTCGCGCGGCGCGGAAAGTAGATCGCCCGGGTCATCGCGTCGACCTCGGCCTTGATGCCGACCTGGGTCAGGTACTGCGCCACGGCCTGGGTGATCTGGCTGTCGTTGATGTAGCGGTCGTTGGTCGTCGAGAGCGTGACCTGGAAGCCCTTGGGGTAGCCGGCCTCGGCGAGGAGCTTCTTGGCCTGCGCCGGGTCATAGGCCAGCTTCTGCGGGTTGGCCTGCGTGCCGAACATGCCGGTCGGCAGGAACTGGTAGGCCGGCTCGGCCGCCCCGTCCATGATGCGCTTGACGATGGCGTCGCGGTCGATCGCCAGCGACATCGCCTGGCGGACGCGGACATCCTTCAGCGGGTTCTTGCCGTCCTCGGCCTTGACGAAGGGGCTCTGGTCGCGGGCGACGTCGAGCTGGAAATAGATCACGCGGGTCGATGGCGTGATGACGTGGTCGAAGCGCTTGTCGCCCTTGATGCGACCGAGATCGCGGGCGGCGGGGTTCTCGATCACGTCATAATCGCCCGCGAGCAGGCCGGCGAGGCGCGGGCCGGCGTTGGTGACCGGCAGCAGGCGCACCGTCGCCCAGGGCTCGGCCTTGCCCCAATAGGTCGGGTTGCGCTCGAGCTCGATGGCCGAGCCGCGGACATAGGATTTCAGCTTGTAGGGGCCGGTGCCGATGGCGAGGCTGCCGTCGTTGAAGCCCGTCACGGTCGGCCAGGGGCCGGTGACGCCGCAGTTCTTGGCGATGTCGTAGGTGATGGTGCCGTGCTCGACGATCGAGGCCGAGAGGATGCCGAGGCCCGAGAGCAGGTTCGGCAGCAACGGCTCGGGCGCGATCGTCTCGATCACCAGCGTCTGCGGATCGGGCGACGTGACCGAGGCGAAGTTGCCGGTGATGTCGGCGAAGGAATCGGAGACCTTGGTCTCGTTCTTGAGCGTGCGGCAGAAGGTGAAGATGACGTCCTGCGCGGTGAAGGGCTTCCCGTTCGAGAAGGTGACGCCCTGGCGCAGCTTGAAGGTCCAGCGGTTCTTGCCGTCGTTCTCCCAGGAGGCGGCGAGTCCGGGCAGCAGCTTCTGCTGCTCGTCCTGGCTGACCAGCGATTCGAAGATGTGCTGCGCCAGCGCGTTGTTCGGCGTCAGGTCGTGGTAATGCGGATCGACGGCGGTCGGCTCGGAGGCGAGCGCGATGCGCAACGTCTGCGCGCTGGCCGCCGATGCGGCCAGGCAGGAGACGGCGACGGTGGCGGAAAGCAGGAATGTGCGCATGATGACGGTTGCTCCCGGCTGAAACCGTTTTGACAGGTTTATTTTCGTCCAGTAGCAAACATGAAAATTTTTTTACGTCAACCGGGCGCGACCGCATGTCCCAAGGCCTGAAGCCATCGACGGATCTGTCGAACCGGATCGCCCTGATCTACCCCTCGCTGAGCGACGGCCATCGCCGCGCGGCGGATTTCGTGCTGCGCCATCCGCTCGACGTCGCGACGATGACGATCGAGGGGCTGGCCGAGGGCAGCGGCACCTCCAACGCCACGGTGACCCGCTTCGTGCGGGCGTTGGGCTATGGCGGCTATGGCGAGTTCAGGGCGGCGCTGTCGGCGGCGCTGAAATTCGCGCATGAGCCGGTGGACAGCTTCGCCGGCGCGCGCGCGGCGCCGGGCTCGACCTTCGCCACCTTCTCCCAGGCGCTGGCCGACCAGGCCGCCAATCTCCAGGCGGCGCGGGATGGGCTCGACGAGCCGACGGTGACACGGGCGGTCGCCCTGCTGACCACGGCGTCGCGCGTCTTCATCGCCGCGTCCGGGGCCAGCCACCATGTCGCGGGCTTCCTCGAGGACGGGCTGGCGCTCTATCTCGACGCCGATGTCACCTTCGCCTCTTCGCGCACGGGGCCCGAGCGGGCGATCCGGCACATGCTGTCGGCGCGGCCGGACGATCTCGTGGTGGCAATCTCGATGCAGCGCTATTCCCGCGCCACGCTCGATCTCGCGAGCTTCGCCAAGAAGCGCGGCGCCTCCGTGCTGGCGCTGACCGACGGCGCGACCTCGCCGCTGGCCGCGATCGCCGACGTCACGCTGTTCGCCCCGTCGCGCAGCCATCTGCTGCCGAATTCGCCGACTGCGATCTTCGCGCTGGCGGATGCGCTGATCGCGGCTGTGGCGCGCGAGCGTCCGGATTCAGCCGAGGCGCTGCGCGAACTCAGCGAAAGCCTGCTCTGGACCTTCCACCGCTAGGCCAGGCGGGGCAGCGGCTACCGCCGACGGCCCTTCGGTCCGCGCGTCTCGGGCGTCTTCGCCTTGTTCTCGGCGTCGAGCTTGCGCCAGCGGGCGAGCCGGGCGGGATCGACCGCGCCGCTCGCCACCGCCGCCTGAACCGCGCAGCCGGGCTCGTGCTCATGGGTGCAGTCGCGGAAGCGGCAGAGATGGGTGAGTTCGGTGATCTCGGCGAAGAGCGTCTCCAGCCCGGAGGCGGCATCGCTGACATGAAGCGTGCGCATGCCCGGCGTGTCGATGACCCACCCGCCGCTGGCAATCGCATGGAGCGAGCGCGAGGTCGTGGTATGGCGGCCCTTGTCGTCGCGGGCGCGGATGCCGCCGGTCTCCTGCGCCTCCTCGGGGGCGAGACCCGCCAGCGCGTTGACCAGCGTCGACTTGCCGACGCCCGACGAGCCGACGAGGGCGACCGTCCGCCCCTCCCCGCACCAGGGCGTCAGCACCGCCGTGGCGCCGGTTTCCTTCGGGTTGACGAGCGCCACCGCCAGCCCGCGCTGCAGCGCCGCCGCCTCGGCGCGGTAGCTCTCCGCCTCTTCCGTCAGATCCGCCTTGGTCAGCAGGATCACCGGCTCGGCGCCGCTCTCATTGGCGAGTGCCAGATAGCGCTCCAGCCGCGCGACGTTGAAGTCGGCGTTGCAGGAGGTGACGATGAAGAGCGTGTCGATATTGGCGCCGGCGAGCTGGGGCGTCTTGCTGCCCTCGACTCGGCGCGCAAGCACGGTGCGGCGCTCGAGCAGGCGCCCGATCGCATGCGTCCCCGGCTCGACCAGCACCCAATCGCCCACGGTATAGGCACCGGTGTCGGTGTGGACGGGGAGAGAAAGCCGGATCGGCCCCTCCTGCCCGATCGCGCTCATCCTCGCGCGATGGACGGTGGCGATGCGGGCGGGCCGCAGGCCAACGTCCTCCGGACCGCACTGCTCGGCGAAGAAGGAACTCCAGCCGAGCGCGGGAAGCGTCCAGGCGGCGGGCTCGGGCGCGGTCATCGGCGGGCGGTCCTGCAACGGGCGATGCTCATCCTGCCGGTAGAGCGGGCTTCGGGCCGGCCGGCAAGCGCCCTGGTCTCGGCCGCCGCATCAGCGCGACGAAGAGCGGCGGCGAAGACATCATAGCCCTGCGCCGGGCGGCGCTCGCGGCTGGCCGCGGCTTTGCTATGGTCGGAGGCAGCGGCCCGACTCCAGGCCGCCAGCCTGCCGGAGAACAGCATGACGACGCAACCCTTCGACCTTGTCATTCGCGGCGGCACCGTCGGCACATCGACCGCGCATTTCGTCGCCGATGTCGCCGTGAAGGACGGCAAGATCGCGGCGATCGGCACCGGGCTCGGCCAAGGCGCGCGCGAGATCGACGCGACCGGCAAGTTCGTCCTGCCGGGCGGCATCGATACCCATGCCCATGTCGAGCAGGTGTCGGCCGGTGGGCTGATGAACGCCGACACCTTTGAGAGCGCCACGACCTCGGCGGCCTTCGGCGGCAACACCACGCTGGTCTCCTTCGCCGCCCAGCATCGCGGGCTCGATCTGCGCAAGGTCGTCGACGACTACGCGGCGCTCGCGAAGCGCGGCGCGCTGATCGACTACGCCTTCCACATGATCGTCGCGAATCCCGACGAGAAGACGATCAAGGAGGACCTTCCGGCGCTCATCAAGGAAGGGCACGCCTCGATCAAGGTCTTCATGACCTACGACCTGATCAAGGTCGACGACGAGCCCCTGCTCGACCTGATGCTGACGGCGCGCGAGCACCGCGCCCTGATCTGCGTCCATGCCGAGAACCACGGCATGATCTCCTGGATGGGCAAGAAGCTGGTCGAGCGCGGCTATACCGCGCCGAAATTCCACGCGATCAGCCATCCGCGCGGCTCGGAATCGGAGGCCTTCACAAGGCTGATCACCCAGGCCGCGCTGATCGACCAGCCGATCATGATCTTCCACGTCTCGACCGCCGAGGGCGCCGCCGTGATCCGGCAGGCGCGCGGCCAGGGCCTCAAGGTCTTCGCCGAGACCTGCCCGCAATATCTGTTCATGACCAAGGCCGATCTCGACAAGCCGGGGCTGGAAGGCGCGAAATGGATGTGCTCGCCGCCGCCGCGCGAGACGACCGACCAGGACGCGCTCTGGCAGGCGCTGGCGCTGGGCGATCTCCAGACGGTGTCCTCCGACCACGCGCCCTACCGCTTCGACGAGAGCGGCAAGCTCTCCGCCGGGCCGAACCCCAACTTCAAGCAGATCGCCAACGGCCTGCCGGGGCTGGAGACCCGTCTGCCCCTGATGTTCGACGCGCTGGTCTCGAAGGGCCGGCCCGAATTCGCCGGGCGCGGGCTGGAGGCCTTCGTCGACCTGACCGCGACCGCGCCGGCCAAAATCTACAACCTGCCGGGCAAGGGCGCGATCCAGCCGGGCTATGACGCCGACATCGCGATCTGGGACCCGACGCGCGAGGTGACCATCACCGACGAGGCGATGCACGACCTGACCGGCTTCACACCCTTTGCCGGCTATCAAGTGACCGGCTGGCCCGAGACCGTGATCCGCCGCGGCGAGGTCGTCGTCAGCGACGGGGCGCTTCATGCCAAGGCCGGCTCCGGCCGCTGGCTCTCGCGCACGGGCGGCCCGGCCGCCGAGCCGACCGGCAACCTCGTGCTGGAGATGGACCCCGAACGGAATTTTGGCGCGACGATTTTGTGAGCGTCGCAGTTTGCCCTCGGAAACGCCCCGTCATCCTGGACAAGCTGCGATGCAGCGCAGCTCCGGGATCCATCATAGGGTTACGACATCGCCCTATGATGGATCCCGGTCGTCGCTTCGCTCCGCCCAGGATGACGGAGTGGCTCGGAGGCGAGGCAATCCGGCTCACCCCTCCGGCACCCACGGCACCATCCGCAGGATCGTGCCGCCGAGTTGGGCGAAGGCGCGCTGGCGGCAGGAGAAGACGATGATCTGCTGGCCGCTGGCCTGGCGGTGCAGCGCGTCGAACATGCGCTCGATGCGGTCGTCGTCGGAATAGACCAGCGCATCGTCGAGGATGACCGGGGCCGGCTGGCCGTCCTTGGCCAGCAGCCGCGCGAAGGCGAGCCGCGTCAGCACGGCGAGCTGCTCGCGCATGCCGCCGCTGAGCACGCCGACCGGCTCCTCCAGCCCGTTGCGGCTGACCGTGCGGGGCAGCAGCGTCTCCTCGTCGAAGGTCACTGTCGCATCCTCGAACAGCAGGCCGAGCAGCGGCCGCAGCTCCGTCATCACCGGCGCGAAATAATGGTCGCGCGCTTCGGCGCGGGCCGCCTCGAGCGCCGCCCGCAGCCGCGTCAGCAGGGCGACCTCGCGCTCCAGCGCGACCACGCGCCGCTGGGCGGCACCGAGCTTTTCCGACGCCTCCTGCCAGGCCTCCTCGACAGCGGCGTCGGCGCGGGCGCGGATGCGGCCGTTCAGCTCGGCCGCCTCCTCGCGCAGCGCCGCGATCTCGGCCAAGGCGCCGTCGAGCACGGAGCGCATGCGGCGCAGCTTGGCCTCGGCCCCCGCGATATCGACCGCACCGGCCCGGAGCGCATCGCGCTGCGCCTGCGCCGCCGACCAACCCTGCTGGGCCTGCGCCAGCGCAGCGCTCCGCTGCGCCTCCAGCGCATCCCGCTCCCGCTCGGGGCCGAGCGTCGCCGCCAGCCCCGCCAGCTCCGAGGCAATGCCGGCCAGGGCCCGTTCGGTCTCGACGACGGCCGCATTGGCGGCGTCGCGGGCGGCCTGCGCCTCCCGCTGCGCGCGGCGCGCGGCGACCACGCGGCCTTCCGTCTCGACCAGGCTCGCACGCGCGGTTTCCGGATCGCCTTCAGCTTCTTCGGCGCCAGCCCCTTGCGCCTCCAGCCGCGCGATCTGCTCCTGAAGCGCGGGCAGACCGTCCGGGGCCAGCAGGCGCAGGCGCTGCCGTGCCAGATCGAGCCGTCCGTTCAGCTCGCTGGCCGCGCTGTCGCGGCGTCGCGCCTCGGCGAGATCGGCCACCGCGAGTTCCGCCAACAGCGCCGTCCGCTTCGCCTCGGCCCGGGCGAGATCCGCCTCGTCGTCGCCACCCTGCGGCAGGGTGATGGCGAGCCGGCCGACGCCCTGGATGGTCAGGGTCGCGGCGCCGGACAGGGTGCGTTCCTCCTCGTCATCGAGCGCCGCGCCGTCGAGCTGGATGGCGGCGGCGACGCCAGGATCATAGGCGACGCGCAGCAGCGGGCGGCGCGCCGCCGCCGTCGCGCGCAAGCCGACGAGCTCGCTTTCCAGCGTTTCCAGCCGCGCCAGCGCCCCCGCCGGCAGCCGCAGCGCCTTCAGCTCGGCCTCGATCGTCTCGATCTCGGCACGTCCCTCGGCCGCGCGCTCATGCTCCTGCCGCAGACGCGCCAGCTTCTCGCCGGCCTCACGGGCGCGCATCGCCTTGTCCAGCCGGGCGAGCAGCTCACGCGCCTCGCGCTCCCCGGCTTCAGCCCGCTCGACTTCGGTCGCGGTTGCGAGACCGGCCTCGTTGGCAGCGCGCTGGCGCGCCAGCGCCTCGTCGCGACGGCCGCGGCTTTCTGCCTCGCGTTCGCGCAGCAGCGCCAGCCGCGCGAGATCGCGACGCAGCGTGTCGAGCGCCTCGCGGGCCGCGTCGCGGGCATTGCGGGCGAGCGCGGCCTCGACCTCGGCCGTGCGCAGCGCCTCGCCATGGGCCCGGGCGGCGGCGAGCGCCGCCTCGGCCTGGGCGACCTCGCGCAGCAGGGTCGCATGGCGCTCGGCGTCGTCGAGCTCGGCGAGCCGGGCCCGCAGGCTGCGGCGCCGGTCGAGCGCGTCGCGCAGTTCGCGCAATTCGCCCGCTAGCTTCTGCTCATGCTGGGCCAGCGCGTCGCGCTCCTCCAGCGCCTGCGCATAGGCGCCGCCGGCCTTGGGCCGACCCGTCGCCGTGACGAGAGGCGCCAGTTCCGCCTCGCAGGCGGCGAGCGCCTGCGCCATGCGGCGGCCGCCGGTGAGGGATTCGACCTCGCCCTGGACCGAGGTCAGGACGGATTCGCGGGCGCGCTTCTCGCCCTCCTCGTCGCTCCTGGCCCGCCGCTCGATGCCGGTGATGCCCTGACGCACCCAGAGCAGACCCGCCGGCCCCGCCGTGCCGCCCTGGACGAGGTTGGCGATGAAGCGCTCGGCCTCGTCGGCCTGGGCGACGAGCCGGCCGGAGGCGAGTTCGCGCACCATGGCGCGCTTGCCGCCATAGAACTGCTTCGTCAGCCGGAAGGCGCCGTTCGCGGTCGTGATGTCGGCCTCGACCAGCGGGTTGCCGCCG
Organism: Methylobacterium sp. CCH7-A2; assembly: GCF_001557075.1. NCBI lineage: Bacteria > Pseudomonadati > Pseudomonadota > Alphaproteobacteria > Hyphomicrobiales > Methylobacteriaceae > Methylobacterium > Methylobacterium sp. CCH7-A2. The sequence goes on along the minus strand of NZ_LSKN01000205.1, from coordinate 3,257 downwards.
CTATAGGGCCGCAGGCCCTGTACGGCACTGGGCGTGCCGGTGTGGGGCTGGAAGAACAGCGCGTGGAGCGCGTCGAAACAGGTCGATTTGCCGAATTCGTTGACGGCGCAGAGTACATTGACGCCGTCGCCGATGCCCTCGACGGCGACGCCCCGGCCGGCGAAGCGGCGGACATTGTGGAGGCGCAGCGCCGTCAGCTTCATGCGGGCATCGCCGCGCAATAGGAGAACAGCCGCGCCAGCGCGTCGCGCGCCGCCTGGCGCTCGGCTGCGGAACGCGCCTCGTCGAGGCTCTCAGCGAGCAGCGCGTCGGCGGCCTGGCGCAGCGCCCCTGCCCGGTCGATCGCGTCGAGATCGTCGCTCTCGCAATCCGTCGCCAGGGCCTCGGCATCCAGTTGCAGGAAGGCGAATTCCGGCGCGACCGCCGCGATCGCGGCGTCGAGCCAGGCGCGCGCCTGTGGCCGCAGGCGCCCCGCAGCGACGACGCGCAGCAGGGTCTGGCGACGGACGGGGCCGGCCGGCAGACGCTTCGTCAGAGCCGAGGCACCATCATCGCCGGAGAGCAGGTCGAGCGGCAGGCTGCGCCAGTCGAAGCTGCCGGTCTCGACGGGCGTGACCTCGGGCATGGCGCCGGGACCGGTGAGCGACACCAGCAGCGCGCGGCCCGGCTGGTCGTGCTTGAAGCGGTCGGGCTCCGGCGAGCCGGAGTACCAGCTGCGCGGGCCGATCGGCATCTGGCCGTGCCAGTCGCCGAGCGCGAGATAATCGAGCCCGGCCCGGATCGCCCGGTCGGGCGCGATGATGTCGAGGCCGCCGCCATCCTCGGAAAAACTCTGGATCGCGCCATGGGCGAGGCCGATGCGCAGCGCCCCTTCCGGCGTGGCGGCGCCGTCCATCCAGTCGGTCAGGTCGCGGCCCGGGCGCCGCGTGGTGCAGGGCGCGGGCAGGATGACGATGCCGGGTGCAAGCGCGAGCGGCGCGGCTTCCGTCGCCAGCACGACATTGGCCGGCAGGGCGGCGCGTGTCGCGGCCCAGAGCTCGTCGGCGAGCAGCGAGTCATGGTTGCCGGGCAGGATGACCCAGCGCAGCGGCGCATGGCCCGCCATGGCGGCGAGCGCCTGGCGCAGCATGGCGGGGCTCGGCGTCTCCGTGTCGAAGCTGTCGCCCGCCAGCAGCACGGTCTGCGCGCCGCCTGCCCGCGCCTGCGCCGCCAGCCGGTCGAGCACCGTGTGGCGCGCCTCGCGCAGCCGGCCGCGCAACTCCTCCGGCAGGGTGCCGAAGCGCTTGCCGATATGCAGATCGGACGAGTGGAGAAACCGGAACATCGCACCCTGAAACGAAACAGCGGACCGCGAATCCACCGAGGCCCGTTCGGGCCGGCGCGCAGCATCGTCGCAAATGCGCGCGAAGGAAATGGCGGGCCGCGATCAGCCGAAGAGGTCGGGCTGCTTGGCTGGCCTGGCCCGAGCCGGCGCGTCGAGCCCGTCGAGGATGACGGCGGCCTCACGCCGGATCGTCTCGACATGGGCCGGCGTCATCCGGTCCAGGTTCTTGTAGGGCATCGCCATGCGGGGATTGTTGCCGAGCCGGTCGCGGTTGCGGATCAGGAAATCCCAGTAGAGCGGATTGAAGGGGCAGGCCCCCTTCCCGGTCTTGATCTTTGGATCATAGGCGCAGGACCCGCAGTAATCCGACATCCGGTCGATATAGGCGCCCGAAGCTGCATAGGGCTTCGAGCCGAGGAGCCCGCCATCGGCGAAGATCGCCATGCCATGGGTATTGGGCAGCTCGACCCATTCGAAGGCGTCGGCATAGACGGCGAGGTACCAGGCCTCGATCTCGGACGGGCGGATGCCGGCGAGCAACGCGAAATTGCCGGTCACCATCAGCCGCTGGATGTGATGGGCATAGGCGTTGCGGTTCGTGTCGGCGATGGCGTTCGCGAGGCAATTCATGTCGGTCTCGCCCGACCAGTAGAACCAGGGCAGCGGGCGATCGGCTTCGAGCGCATTGGTCTGCGCATAAGCGGGCATCTCCAGCCAGTAGATGCCGCGGACATATTCGCGCCAGCCCAGGATCTGGCGGATGAAGCCCTCGACGGCGTTGAGCGGCGCCTTCCCGCCCCTGTAGGCGGTTTCGGCGGCGACACAGACCTCGCGCGGCAGCAGCAGGCCGATGTTCAGATAGGGCGAGACAAGGGCATGAAAGAGGAAGCCTTCGCCCTCGGCCATCGCATCCTGATAGTCGCCGAAGCGCGGCAGCGCCGCCTCGACGAAATGAGCAAGAGCTTTGAGCGCATCCTCTCGCGTCACGGCCCAGCCGAAGCCGTCGAGATCGCCGAAATGCCCGGCGAAGCGGGTCGCGACGAGGTCGATTACGTCGGCCGTCACCGCATCGGGCGCGAAGCGCAGGCGCCGCGGCGGCGTTATGCCGGCCGGCAGGCGCTTGCGGTTCTCGGCGTCGAAGTTCCACTGGCCGCCGACCGGACCATCCTCCTCCATCAGCAGCCCGGTGCGGCGGCGCATCTCGCGGTAGAAGAACTCCATGCGATAGGATTTGCGGCCATCGGCCCAGGCGGCAAACTCGGCGCGCGAGCAGAGGAAGCGGTCGTCGTCGCGGATCTCGACGGGGAGGCCAAGATCCCGCGCCCAGTCGTCCATCATGCGACGCACCCGCCATTCGCCGGGCTCGGTGACGATGACGCGGTCGGGCCCGTGGCGGGAGACCGCGCGCGCCAGCTCGCTCGAGAAGGAGCCGGTGTTGGCGGGATCGTCGAGCGCCACGTAATCGACGCTCAGCCCCTCCTCGCGCAGCTCGCGAGCGAAGTGGCGCATCGCCGAGAGAATGAAGGCGATCTTCTGCTTGTGATGGGGGACATAGGTCGTCTCCTCCGCCACCTCGACCATCAGCACGACGTCTCGCTGCGGATCGAACCCGTCGAGCGCGGAGAGGTCGCGGCTGAGCTGGTCGCCGAGGATCAGGACGAGGGTCTTCACCGGGCGGAGCTCCTCCGGCCCCGCCGGTCGCTCACAGATCCTGTCGGGCTCATCGCAGCGCTCCTGTCGTTGCGATGACTACGCGCCGCTCCCGCGAACGGTTCAGCCGAAGGCTCTGGCGCCCCTCAATCCTCGTCTTCGCGGGCTCGGCCTGTTTCGACGAGGATTTCGCGTTTGCCGGCGTGGTTGGCGGGGCCGACGATGCCTTCGTTCTCCATCCGCTCCATGATCGAGGCGGCGCGGTTGTAGCCGATCTGGAGAC
>NZ_LSKN01000204.1:0-491 GCF_001557075.1 Methylobacterium sp. CCH7-A2 | reverse complement strand
TGAGAGCCCGTCGATGACGACACCGGCTGCGATCAGGTGATAGATCGTAACATCGAGTTTGGCGGCCAACCGGCTCGCTTCGACCACAGTGAAGATGTGCTGTGTCGCCAGTGGGGGCAGACAGTCAGCGAGCAGTTCCGGCAGCTCGCCGATCTGGTCCAGAAGGATCAATCGCTGGTCCAGCTCGCTCGGCTTGGTCTTACGCTTGCCCTTTTTGATGAGAGCAGGGGGGGCCTTGCGACCCCCAAACGTGAGAGGCCCGTCTCCCAGCCCCATCAGAACCCGCGTGGATCCGACGCGCAGGCGCTCCAGGAAAGACTTACGGCGTGCCATGATGGCGCACTCGATTGATGTGTCTGGCCTTGGCCTTCGACAGCCGTGTCGCGATGATGGCATTCAACGTCGCGTCCATAGCGGTGATGACGGCGTGACAGAGCGCGGTTCGCGCGATGTCGCGGCGGGCCGAATGGCGCGATCGTTCGCGCGCCGGC
>NZ_LSKN01000203.1:0-35027 GCF_001557075.1 Methylobacterium sp. CCH7-A2 | reverse complement strand
TGGTGATCCAGCCCGTCGCGCCGGCGGCCTTGGCCTCCTGCTTGACGGCGTCGTCAGATTCCGTGGTCAGGAAGACGATGGGCGTGCCCATGAAGGCCGGCAGGGCGCGCAGCGCCTTGATCATCTGCATGCCGTTCATCACCGGCATGTTGAGGTCGGTGATGACGAGGTCGAAGCTCTGCGCCTTGGCCTTGGCCAGGCCCTCCGATCCGTCGCCGGCCTCAACGACATTGTGCCCGGCCGGGCCGAGCACGAGCTTGATCATCTGCCGGACGCTCGGCGAATCGTCGACGGTGAGGATGTTGGCCATGGTCAGATCCCGGACAGTTCGGAAGGCATCGAGCCGGGCGCGGTGACGCCGGCCCGTTGGAAAGCGGAGGCGACGACGTCGCTCATTCCGCCGAGGGCGAAGGAAAGGTTGCGCGCCGCGCAGCTGCGCTGCGCCGCGACGAGCGTCTGCACGAAGGTGATGTCCGCCTGTTCGACGCCAGAGCAGTCGATCTCCAGGCCCGCGCCCGACTCCAGCAACGTGGTCAGGGCCGCGGCCGTCGCCTTGGCGTTTCGAAGCGTCGAATCGGCTCCGGCCTGGAACCTTTGCAGGTCACCGGCATTTGTCTTGCTCATCGTCTTGGCCCCGAACCCAACGTTACTTCGATCTTTTGCGCTGCATACAAAGAATCTCGGCTAACAAGCTTATAATTCACTTAAAAATGCAGTCTTTTATTTTAAGCGATTCAAGACGATTCTGCGCGCGCCGAGTCGGCGCCGCGTGCGCGGAGTCGGGCGGGCCACGCGCGGAAAGATTGGATTCACCATGTCCGATGACAGGTTGTTACGTTAGGGCACATACCCACTCGGCAGAGTGCCCGGGCGCTGCTGTGTCGAAACGATGCGGAGACGTGCCGGGCCGGCTCAGCGGCGGCGGCGGGTCTGCGAGGGCTGCTCGCCGAAGGCCGTGCGGTAATCCAGCGCGAAGTGGCCGCGATTGACGAAGCCCCAATGCCGCGCGATCGACTCGATCGAGCGTGTGGAGGCCGGGTCGAGCAGTTCGCTGCGCACGCGCGCCAGCCGCGTCTGCTTGATGTAGTCGTGCGGCGAGACGTGCTTGTGCTTGCGGAAGCCCTCCTGGAGCGAGCGCAGGCCGATGCCGACCGCGTCGGCGACCTCCTGGACCGTGAGCAGGCCGGCCTCATGGGCATCGATGAAGGCGATCGCGCGGCGGATCTGCCAGGGTGCGGGCGCGGCGACCGGAGCCTCGAACCAGGCGGCGTAGGGGTTGGGGCAACGCGCCAGAACGAGCAGGACCAGCGCATCACGCAGCGGGCGCGCAGCCTGCGGCGTCTGCGCCAGCGGCGCCTCGCCCGTCAGCCCCGCTTCCATTGCCGCCAGCAACCCCGCGATCGTGGCGCCGTCCGCGGATGCCAGATCGATCGTCGCGGCGATGGCGAGGCGCTCATTGGCGGGACGCCCGAAAGCCCCCTGCAGGATACGGGCGACCTCTTCCCCGGGCAGGGTGAAGGTCGTGTGCACGCTGCCGCGGCCGTACTCGCCGGAGTCGCACAGTCCGGTGTTGAGGATGAGGCCGCGGCCGGGCACCGCGGCCAGTGTCTGCGGGCCTGCGGAATAGAGGCTTCCGCCGGCGGCGACGATGCGGATCGTCAGATCGTCATGCCGCTCGCCGCGTTTCAGCCGCATCCCTTGCGGATACTCGGCGTGGATCAGCTGGGCGCCGGCCAGGGCATGCGCCGTCAGCCGCGCCTCGAACCCGTCGGGGCCCAGCGGCTCCAGCCGCATGTCGCGACGCAGCCTGGCATTGAGCCAGGCCTGTGTCTCGGCAATATCATGGCTGATCAACGCGTGGACCGGCCTGCCGGGCCTGTCCTCGGCCGTCGGCTGTTCACGGGAGCGTGGCGGCAGCATCGGCGTCACCCCTCCAGATGACGCCGTTGCCCCAACGTTATCAAGCCCCTCCCGCGCGGGGGCCGTCTCCTCCCAGCGGGAGGCGGAGTGGCCGGGCGGCGGGCGCCGGACAGGAGAAGCGTCAGAATGCAGCAGGACATCACGGGCGGCCCTCGTCGCGGCGCAGCCGACACGGCGCAGTCCGTCATCGATTTCTGGCGCGACGCTGGTGCCGAGCGCTGGTTCAAGAAGGACGCTGCCTTCGACGCCTTGTTCCGCGAGCGCTTCCTGGGCTTGCATTTCGCGGCGGCGCGGCGGGAGCTGGACGGCTGGGCCGAGAGCGCGCCGGGCAGCCTGGCGCTGGCGATCCTGCTCGACCAGTTCCCGCGCAACAGCTTCCGCGGCACGGCGCATATGTATGCGACCGACCCGCTGGCGCGGCATTTCGCGCGGCTGGCGCAGGCGCGCGGCCACGGCACGGCGACCGAACCGGAGTTGCGGCTCTTCCTGCACCTGCCCTTCTGCCATTCCGAGGATCTGACGGATCAGGACCTCTCCGTCGCGCTCAGCACGCCGCTCGGTGGCGATGCGGCCAAGCATGCGGAAGGTCATCGCGACGTGATCCGGCGCTTCGGGCGCTTCCCCCACCGCAACGCGCTGCTCGGGCGGGAGACGACGCCGGAAGAGGCGGCCTTCCTGGCCGAGGGCGGCTTCGCGGGCTGAGCGCGTCAGCCCTGCGGCAGCAGCCCGGCGGCCGCGCCCGCCTCCAGCGCCGCGTCGCTCTCGTCCTTGAGGCCGACGCCGGTCAGCGAGTGGCGGAAGCCCTGGTCGATCAGCCAGGCGAGCCGGAAGGCCGCCTCCGCGAAGCCCAGCCCGCCGGGGCGGATGTTGGAGATGCAGTTGCGCGCCTCGTCGGTCAGCCCCGTCCGCGGCGCGAAGGTGAGATAGGCGCCGAGCGAATCCGGCGAGGACAGGCCTGGCCGTTCGCCGACCAGGACGAGAACCATGCGCGCGCGCAGCGCCTCGCCCGCCGCGTCGCCCAGCGCGACGCGTGCCTGCGAGGCGATGACGACCGGCGCCTGCGTCCGCGACTGACGCCGGAGCAAGGGGAGCAGGGCCTCGACCAGCGGCGCGGCGTTCTGGTGGACGGCGGTGGAGGAGAGACCGTCGGCGACCACTATGGCGAGATCGAACCGGCCTCGCCGCGCCTGCAATGCGGCCAGGCTCTCCGGCGACAGGCTGCGCCCCCAGTCCGGCCGGCGCAGATAATCCTCGCGCGAGCGGGCCGCGCTTTCGACGGCCAGCGTCTCGATGCCGAGCCCGGCGAGCGCGGCGGCGACCTCGTCGGGCCGGAACGGGGCATGCACCGCATCGCGCGCCTGGGCATGGGCGAGGCCGAAGCGCAGCAGCTCGCTTGTCGGCCGCGACGCGCCCGTGCGCCCCAGCGCGATGCGGGCGGGGGTCAGCCGCGCGAGATCGGCGAAGCGGCCCGGGGCCGGCGGCTTCTCCGGCTCGCTCATGCCGCGCGGTCCTGCATCGCCGCGAGCAGCGCGGGCCCGCCCTGACTAACGCTGAGCTTTCCAGCTGCGTCGGCAATGTCCATGCGCAGCAGCCAGTCCTCGAACTCCGGGGCGCGCTTCAGGCCCAGCACCTCGCGGATGTAGAGCTGGTCGTGGAAGGAGGTCGACTGGTAGTTCAGCATGACGTCGTCGGCACCGGGGACGCCCATGATGAAGTTGACGCCGGCCGTGCCCAGCAGGGTGAGCAGCGTATCCATGTCGTCCTGATCGGCCTCGGCATGATTGGTGTAGCAGATGTCGCAGCCCATCGGCACGCCCATCAGCTTGCCGCAGAAATGGTCCTCCAGCCCGGCCCGGATGATCTGCTTGCCGTCATAGAGATATTCGGGGCCGATGAAGCCGACGACGGTGTTGACCAGAAGTGGCTGGTAGGCCCGCGCGACCGCATAGGCGCGCGCCTCGAGCGTCTGCTGGTCGACACCGTGATGGGCGTTGGCGGAGAGCGCCGCGCCCTGCCCGGTCTCGAAATACATCAGGTTGTCGCCGACCGTGCCGCGCTTCTGCGAGCGGCCGGCCTCCAGACCCTCCTGCAGCAGCGCCAGCGTGACGCCGAAGGAGGCGTTCGCGGCCTGCGTGCCCGCGACCGACTGGAAGACCAGATCGACCGGCGCGCCCTGCTCGATCAGCGCGATCGAGGAGGTGACATGGGTCAGGATGCAGCCTTGCGTCGGAATGGCGAAGCGCGCGATCAACTCGTCGAGCAGGCGCAGGAGTTCGCCGATCTTGGCGGTGCTGTCGGAGGCCGGGTTGATGCCGATCACCGCATCGCCACAGCCATAGCTCAGCCCGTCGATGGTCGAGGCGAGGATGCCGGCGGCATCGTCGGTCGGGTGGTTGGGCTGGATGCGCACCGCCATGCGGCCCGCCAGGCCGAGCGTGTTGCGGAAGCGCGTGACGACGCGGCATTTGCGGGCGACGAGGATCAGGTCCTGGTTGCGCATCAGCTTTGAGACCGCCGCCGCCATCTCGGGCGTGACGCCCGGTGCAAGTCGGGCGAGGACCTCCGTGGTCGCGGCGTCCGAGCAGAGCCAGTCGCGGAAGGCGCCGACGGTGAGCGAGGCCACGGGAGCGAAGACCGTTGCATCATGCGTATCGACGATCAGCCGCGTGACCTCGTCGGTCTCATAGGGGATCAGCGCCTCGTGCAGGAAGGTGCGCAGCGGCAGATCGGCCAGCGCCATCCTCGCCGCCATCATCTCTTCCATCGACCCGGCCGCGAGCCCAGCCAGCCGGTCGCCCGAGCGCGGCGGCGTCGCCTTCGCCATCAGTTCCTTCAGATCGCTGAAGAGATAGCTGCGCGTGCCGATCGCGACGCGATATCCCATCGACACTCTCCCGGGCGGACGGCGTCAGGCCGCGGCGCCATATCAACCGCTCGCGGCGGCCCAAGCAAGCGGCGGGCCGTGGATGCCACGGGTTTGAGGCCTCCTGCACAGGCCGTTCGCGCCAACGCGCCATTGCCGCCTCTGGCCGCGCCGCTTAACGGTGGGCGCAGAGCGGGAGCGCACCCGCCGCAGCCCCGAGGGACGCCATGGCCGCAGCCGAAGAGACCGACCGCCGCACGATCGGCCGTTTCGACTATGTCGTGATCGGCGCGGGTTCGGCGGGCTGCGTCGTCGCCAACCGGCTGTCGCGCAACCCCAGGACGCGGGTGCTGGTGCTGGAGGCCGGCGGACGCGACGACTGGATCTGGTTCCACATCCCGGTCGGCTATCTCTTCGCCATCGGCAATCCGCGCGCCGACTGGCTGTTCAAGACGGAGGCGCAACCGGGCCTCGGCGGCCGGGCGCTGGCCTATCCGCGCGGCAAGGTCGTCGGCGGCTCCTCGGCCATCAACGCCATGGTCTATATGCGCGGCCAGGCGGCAGACTATGACGGCTGGCGCCAGCTCGGGCTCTCCGGCTGGGGCTGGGACGACGTGCTGCCCTATTTCCTGAAGCACGAGGACCATATCGGCCCGGGCGAGAGCGGGGTCCACCGCAGCGGCGGGGAATGGCGGGTCGAGCATCCCCGCGTGCGCTGGGCGATCCTCGACGCGATCCGCGAGGCGGCGGCCGAGGCCGGCATCGCCAAGATCGACGACTTCAACACCGGCGACAACGAGGGCTCCTCGTACTTCCAGGTCAACCAGCGGCGCGGGCGGCGGCTGAGCGCCTTCAACGCCTTTCTGCGGCCGGTGCTCGACGCCCGCGAGGACCATCTGCGGCTGGAGATCAATGTGCTGGTCGAGCGCGTGGTGATCGAGGATGGCCGCGCGACGGCGGTCGAGTTCACGCATGGCGGCGAGAAGCTGCGGGCCGAGGTTTCGGGCGAGGTCGTGCTGTCGGCCGGTGCGATCGGCTCCCCGGCGTTGCTCGAGCGCTCAGGGATCGGCGACGGGGCGCGGCTGCAGGGGCTGGGCATCGCGACGGTGGCGGATTTGCCCGGCGTCGGCGAGAACCTGCAGGACCATCTCCAGATCCGCCCTGTCTACAAGGTCGAGGGCGTGCGGACCCTCAACAGCGACTACGCCAAGATCTGGCGCCGGCCGCTGATGGCCCTGCAATATGCGGCGCTGCGCAGCGGGCCGCTGACGATGGCGCCATCCCAGGTCGGCGCCTTCGCGAAATCCTCGCCCGAGCACGCCACCGCCAATCTGCAGTATCATTTCCAGCCGCTCTCGCTGGATTCCTGGGGCTCGGGGCTGCATCCCTTCGACGCCTTTACCGCCAGCGTCTGCAATCTGCGCCCGACCAGCCGCGGCCATGTCCATATCGCCACGCCGCGCGCCGAGGACGCGCCCTCGATCTCGCCGAACTATCTCGACACGCAGGCCGACCGGCAGGTCGCGATCGACGCGATGAAGCTGACGCGCCGTATCGTCGGGCAGGCGCCGCTGGCGCGCTTCCGGCCGCAGGAGCATCTGCCGGGGCCGGCGGCGACGAGCGACGAGGATTTGCTGGACGCCTCGGCGCGGCTGGGGACGACGATCTTCCATCCCGTCGGCACCGCGAAGATGGGACGTCCGGACGATGCCCGCGCCGTGCTCGACGAGCGGCTTCGGGTGCGCGGCGTGGCGGGCCTGCGCGTCATCGACGCCTCCGTCATGCCCGCCATCACCTCCGGCAACACCGCCAACCCGACGATGATGATCGGCGAGAAGGGCGCAGCGATGATGCTGGAGGATGCGAAGGTGGGGTGAGCCTCCTTCGGTCCCGAATCACCTCGTCACACAAGCGCGAGTCGTCCCGGGCGACCGGCAGGGAGACCCGGGACCCATTCCGGAACCTCTCCGGCAAGCGCTCCGGCATGGGTCCCGGATCTCCGCTTCGCTGCATCCGGGATGACACGCGCTTGATCCGGACGCCCCAGAATTGCTGGGATCACGGAGGATTGAGTCGGCGCGACGCAAGCCGATGAGCGGCCGGGCGCGAGGCAGGGACGATCGATGACGCAGCCGCCGACCCGGGACGAGACACGCGGCCCCCTCGCCAGCCTCCTCTTCGCCATCCTGCGCGCGGTCCTGACCGTCGTCATCGTCTTCGACGAGATCGCCCGGCCGCTCTACCGGCCGCTGATCGACTGGGTGGCGTCACTCCGGATCGTGGCGCGAGCGGAGGCCATGATCGCGCGTCAGTCGCGGCTTTCGATCCTGGCGCTGCTGGCGGTGCCCTTCGCGATCGCCGAACCGCTGAAGCTGCTGGGCCTGTGGATGATGGCCGATGGCCGTTTCCGGAGCGGGCTCGTCGTCTTCGCCTTCGCCCATCTCGTCAGCTTCCTGCTGGTCGAGCGGATCTACCATGCCGGGCGCGAGAAGCTTCTAACCTATGGCTGGCTCAATTGGCTGATGACGCTGCTCGACCGGCTGCGGCGCCGGGCGCTCGACTGGGTGTGCAGCAGCGCGGCCTACGCCTTCGCGCTCCGCGCCCGCGACGCGGCGCGCAGCTGGTGGCGTGGCTTGCGGGCGTGAGCGACTTATTCTGGAACCACCCGGTCATTCCGGGGCTTCGCAAAGCGAAGAGCCCGGAACCCATGACCACCGCAGCCGCCGAAGGACCTCCGGGGCCGGGCCCACCGACCTCCTGTCGTGTTCATTGATTCCGGGCTCGGGCCTTACGGCCCGCCCCGGAATGACGGCGTGATTTTGCAGGCTCTGGTCAGACCACCTGATTGCGCAAGGTCGTCTCGCCGCGCCCGAGGCGGGCGAGGTTGTCGACCAGCAGGTCGACCACATTCGTCTCGTAGGCGCGGGTTTCGCCGGCGCTGTGGGGCGTGACGATGACTTTCTTCATCGCCCAAAGCGGCGAACTCGCCGCCAGCGGCTCCTCGACGAAGGTGTCGAGCCCGGCGCCGGCGATGCGCCCTTCCGACAGCGCCGCGATCAGGGCCTTCTCGTCGACGACCTTGCCGCGCGCGACATTGATCAGCAGCGCGCCCGGCTTCATCGCAGCCAGCGCCGTCGCGTCGATCAGGTTCTCGGTTTCGGGCGTCAGCGGGCAGGTCAGCGCGACGATATCGGCCTGCGCCAGCACCTCGTGGAGCTGGTCGGGCCGCACGATCGCCTCGATGTCGGGATGCGGCTCCGGGCTGCGGCGCACGCCGATGATACGCAGGCCGAAGGCGGCGGCGAGCGTCGCCAGCCGCAGGCCGATGCGGCCCAGACCGACGATCAGCAGCGTCTTGCCGCCGAGCTCGTCCTCGCGCCGGGCGCGGTCACCGATCATCGGCCGCCATGTCGCGGCGGTTTGGTTGTCGCGGGCGAGATGGATCTGGCGGGTCAGGCCGAGGATCAGCGCCATGGCATGCTCGGACACGGCCCGCTCATTGGCTCCCTGAGCGCTCGCCAGCCGGATGCCGGCCGCCGCAAAGGCGGCCTTGTCGTACTGGTCCGTTCCGGCAGAGACCGACTGGACGAAGCGCAGCTTCGGGCAGGACGCGATCAGCTCATTGCGCCAGAGACCCGACGCCACCACGACATCGGCCTCCGGCGCCCGTGCCTTCAGCTCGTCGAGCGAGCGGACCTCGAAGCTCCTGGCGGCATGGCCGCGGGTCGCGAACTCGGCCTGCAACTGGTAGGCGGCATGGGCGAAGCAGATGGTCAGGTCGCTGGCAGGCGGTAGGGCAGGCATCAAGGCAATCCTCGGGGGGTGAGACAGGCGGCGGCCACCTTAGCCTGCCGCGGCGGCTGACCGCCACGGCGCAGACGCAGCGCCCGCCGCTCAGCCGCCATGCGGGAAACAGGCCAGCGCCGCTTCCAGCCGCGCCCAGCCCGGCGCATCGCCCGGCAGGCCAAAGCGCAGCCTCGTCGGATCGGCCTGGAAGCGGCGCACATAGAGCCCGCGGCCGCCCAGATGGGCGAAGAGCGCCGGCGCCTCGGGCGTCGCGAGCAGCCGGAACAGGGCGGTGCCCCCGATGATCTCGCCCCGCGGAGCCAGCAGCGCATCGAGCCTCGCGGCGTCGGCGGCGCGCGCGGCGCCGGCCTGCGCCAACCACGCGGCATCGGCGAGCGCCTGCACGCCGATCGCCAGAGCAGGACCGGCCACGGCCCAGGGCCCCATCGCGTCGCGCAGCGCCGACACCAGATTTGCCTCGCCGATGGCGAAGCCGAGCCTGACGCCGGCCAGGCCATAGGTCTTGCCGAAGGAGCGCAGCGCGAGGGTCGCGGGCGGTAGGGCCGGGACCAGGCTCGCCTCGGGCGTGAAGTCGCAGAAGGCCTCGTCCACGACCAGCAGCCCGCCGCGGGCGGCACAGCGCGCCGCGAGCGCGGCAAGCTCCGAGACCGACAACAGGCGCCCATCCGGGTTGTTGGGGTTCACCACCACCACCGTCGCCGCATCGGCGGCTTGCGCCAGCGTGTCAGCCTCCACGACAGTCGCGCCCATCTTCCGCCAGGCGAGCGCATGCTCGGCATAGGTCGGCCCCAGCACCGCGACCGGGCCGGCCCTGATGAGATCCGGGACGACCCGCGGCAGGAGATCGATCAGGATCTGCGTACCGGGAGCTGCAACGATCCCGGCCTCGGCCGGCACGCGATAGGCGTTTCGCGCCGCCGCCAGCAGCGCCGCCTCGTCATCGGCGGCGGGCAGGCGCTGCCAGAGGCTTAACGGCAGCGCGGGAAGCGGATAGGGGATCGGGTTGATCCCGGTGGAGAGATCGATCCAGGGCTCGGGCGCTGCCGGAAACAGCGCCCGAGCCCGGCCGAGATCGCCGCCATGCCAGATGCCCCCGGTCCCCGTCGTTTCGCCCATGGCTTTGTCTGATCTCTGGCCCGACACACTGCTTCTGCTGCTGGCCGCGCTCGCGATCGAGGCCGCGTTCGGCTATCCGCAGCGCTTGTATGCGCGGATCGGCCATCCCGTCACCTGGATTGGCGCGCTGATCGCCGGGCTCGACCGCCGGCTGAACCGGGAGATGGCCGGCTTCGCCGCCCGGAGGGCGGCGGGCGTGGCCGCGCTCCTCGTCCTGCTCGCGGTGACGCTGGCCGGGGCGCTGGCGCTGAGCGCTCTCTGCCGTCTGCTGGGGCCGGCGGGGCTGTTGCCGCTGGCGCTGCTCGCCTCGACGCTGCTGGCACAGCGCAGCCTTGACGAACACGTCGCGGCCGTCGCCCAGGGGCTGGAGACGGGAGGCCTCGCCGAGGGGCGCAAGGCGGTGTCGATGATCGTCGGCCGCAACCCCGACAGCCTCGACGAGGCCGGCGTTTCGCGGGCGGCGATCGAGAGCCTGTCGGAGAATTTCTCCGACGGGGTCGTGGCGCCGGCCTTCTGGCTCGGCGTCGCCGGCCTGCCGGGTATCGCGTTGTACAAGGCGATCAACACCGCCGATTCGATGATCGGCCACAGGACGCCGCGCCATCTCGCCTTCGGCTGGGCCTCGGCGCGGCTCGACGACCTCGTCAACCTGCCGGCCTCGCGGCTGACGGCGCTGCTGATCGTCGCGGCCGCCGCGCTCGACCGCGATGCCGATGCCGCCGGCGCCTGGCGGGCCCTGCGCCGCGATGCGCGCCGCCACCGCTCGCCCAATGCCGGCTGGCCGGAAGCGGCGATGGCGGGCGCGCTGGGACTGAGGCTGGCGGGGCCGCGCATCTATGGCGACGTCGTCGTCGAGGATGGCTGGATGGGCGATGGCCGGGCCGAGGCGACGGCGGCGGATATCCGGCGCGGCTTGCGGCTGTATCGGACAGCGTGCGGGTTGCTGTGGGGGCTGGCGGGATGCGGCGCGCTGATCGCGCTTACGCTGTCGCGGGTGTGAGCCCTACCTGGCAAATCTTTCTGACATTGCTGTTCTCATCGCGCCAGTTGAACGGGGCCATCCCGGACGCAGCGGAGCGGAGATCCGGGATCCATTCCGGAACGCCCGGTCTCGAAGGTTCAGGCATGGATCCCGGATCGGCGCCGCTGAAGCGGCTTGTCCGGGATGACGGCGCGGGGTCGATCAGCGGCTGTGCCCTTCAAAACTCGATCCCCTCCTGCGCCTTCACGCCCGCGGTGAAATGGTGCTTCACCAGCGTCATCTCGGTCACGAGGTCGGCGGCCTCGATCAGCTCCGGCTTGGCGTTGCGGCCGGTGACGACGATGTGGAGATCGGAGCGGCGCGCCTGCAGCGTGGCGATGACTTCGGCCAGCGGCAGATAGTCGTAGCGCAGCGCGATGTTGAGCTCGTCGAGCACGATCAGGCGGATGCTCTCATCGGCCATCAGTTCCTTGACCTTGTCGAAGGCGCGGGTGGCGGCGGCGATGTCGCGGGCCTTGTCCTGCGTTTCCCAGGTGAAGCCTTCGCCCATGGTGTGCCAGGCGATCTGCTCGCCGAAGGCGTCGAGCGCGCGGCGCTCGCCAGTCTCCCAGGCGCCCTTGATGAACTGCACCACGCCGACGCGCCAGCCATGGCCGAGCGCGCGCAGCATCAGCCCGAAGGCGGCCGTCGACTTGCCCTTGCCGGGGCCGGTGTTGACGATCAGCAGCCCCTTTTCGATCGTCTTGGAGGCGACCTCGGCGTCCTGCAGCGCCTTGCGCTTTGCCATTTTCGCCTTGTAGCGAGCGGCCTCGTTGGTCTCGTTCGTCATCGCGTTCTCACTTCACCTGCCCGCTCACTTCACCAGCATCGGCAGGCCGGCGACCATGAAGACCACGCGGCCGGCCCTTGCCGCAATCGCCTGGTGCAGCCGGCCGGCCTCGTCGCGGAAGCGCCGCGCCAGCGCATTGTCGGGCACGATGCCGAGCCCGACCTCGTTGGAGACGAGGACGATGGGCGCCGTCGCCTGCGCGCAGGTCTCGATCAGGGCGCTTCCGGCAGCGGCAGTGTCGTGCTCGGCCAGGATCAGATTGGTCAGCCACAGCGTCAGGCAGTCGACCAGCACGGGGCGCCCCTCGGGCAGGCCGCGGATGGCGCCGGGCAGGTCGAGCGGCGCGTCGAGCGTGATCCAGTCCGCGGGCCGGCGGGCGCGGTGCTCGGCGATGCGGGATTTCATCTCGTCGTCCCAGGCCTGGGCGGTGGCGATATAGGCCCAGGGAGGCGGCAGCGCCTCGATCAGCGCTTCGGCATGGCGGCTCTTGCCCGAGCGGGCGCCGCCGAGGACGAGGGTGAGGTGGGGGATTGAGGATGAATTCACCGCAACGCACCTCTCCGTCATCCCGGCCGAAGCGAAGCGGAGAGCCGGGATCCATGCCTGAGCCTCTGTCGGAAAGGTTCCGGAATGGATCCCGGGTCTCCCTGCGGTCGCCCGGGATGACCCGCGACGACCGGTCGAAGCACGCCCTGCATTGCACAGCCTCTCGCACATGGCTAATGATCGTCGCCGACGGTGCCTCCGCGAGGAGGTGAAAAGGGAACGCGGTGCGATGCCGCGGCTGCCCCCGCAACTGTAAGCGGCGAGTTCCGCGCCATCGGCCACTGGGAGCGATCCCGGGAAGGCGGCGTGGAATGACCAGACCCGCGAGCCAGGAGACCTGCCGTCGACAGTGTTCCTATGGGCCCATCGGACGGGGTGTTCCGACGGCGGCTGTGTTCGCGTGGCGACAGTCATGCGGCTCCGTCCTTGGGAACGTGAGGCCGGTCGCGAGATCGGCCGCCTTCTGACGGAGACCGGAACCATGACGCTGCGCAACCGCCTGACCCTCGCCTTCACCGCCCTGCTCTGCAGCCCGGCGCTCGCCCACCATCCGATGGGCGGCCAAACGCCGTCGACGCTGACGGAGGGGCTGCTGTCCGGCCTCGGCCACCCCATTCTCGGGCTCGATCATCTCGCCGCGCTGGTCGCGGTCGGCCTCGTCGCCTCGCGCTACGCGTCGGGCGCCCTGCTGCTGCCGGTGCTGTGGATCGTCGGCATGGGGCTGGGCGCCTTCGCCCATATGAACAGCATCGACCTGCCGGCCGGCGAGATCCTGGTCGCCGGCAGCCTCGTGCTGATCGGCGCCATCGGCGTGCTCAGGCCCTCGCTGCCGCTGCCGGCCCTCGCCGCGCTCTTCGCCGCCGCCGGCTTCGCCCATGGCCATGCGCTCGCCGAATCGATCATCGGTGCCGAGACCGCCGTGGTCGGCGCCTATCTGATCGGGCTCGTCGCGATCCAGGCCGCCATCACCGTCGGCACGATCCTTGTCGTCCGTCGGCTGTTCTCGCCGGAGACGCGCCTGTCCCTGCCGGTGCGCGCGGCGGCCGCCGCCATGGCCTGCGTCGGCCTCGTCTTCCTGATCGCGGCCCTGCCCGCGACGGCCTGATTCCGGCCGGATCATGAGCACGCAACTGCCGCAGCCGCGCCCGGAAACGGGCACGGCGCCGATCCGCATCCTCGTCTGCGCGACCTGCCGCGCCGCCGGGGGCGACCCCGACGCGCCGCGTCCCGGCGCCGTTCTCGCCGCCGGCCTCCGCGACGCGCTCGACCCCGCCGGGGATGCGGCGATCAGCGTCGAGACGGTCGAGTGCCTTTCCGTCTGCAAGCGCCCCTGCACGGTGGCGCTCAGCGGCGAGGGCCGCTGGACCTATGTCTATGGCGATCTCGACCCGGCAACGGGCGTCGAGACGCTGCTCACCTTCGCGCGCCAGTACCGCGAAGCCCCGGACGGCATCGTGCCCTGGCGCGAGCGCGCCGAGGCGATCCGCAAGGGCGTGGTGGCGCGCCTTCCTCCCCTCCCGATCGCGGGTTCCCGATGACTTCTCTCACAAAGACCCCCTGCACCATCATCACCGGCTTCCTCGGCGCCGGAAAGACGACGCTGGTGCGCCATCTGCTCGAAAACGCCGAGGGCAAGAAGCTCGCGGTCCTCGTCAACGAATTCGGCGATCTCGGCTTCGATGGCGAATTCCTCAAGGGCTGCGGCATTTCCGGCTGCACCGAGGAGGACGTCGTCGAGCTGCCGAACGGCTGCATCTGCTGCACGGTGGCGGATGATTTCGTGCCGGCGCTGGAAAAGCTGCTGAACCGGGCCGACCCGCCGCAGCATATCCTGATCGAGACCTCGGGGCTGGCTTTGCCCAAGCCGCTGGTCCAGGCCTTCAACTGGCCGGCGATCCGCGCCCGCGTCACCGTCGACGGCGTCATCGCAGTGGTGGATGGGCCGGCGGTCGCCGAAGGGCAGTTCGCCGACGACCCCGAGGCGCTCGCGGCGCAACGCGCGCAGGACGCCTCCGTCGAGCACGACAACCCGCTGGAGGAGGTCTTCGAGGACCAGATCCTCTGCGCCGACCTGATCCTGCTGAACAAGAGCGACCTGATCGACGCGGCGACGCGCGAGCGGGTGAAAAGCGAGATCGCCGCGCATCTGCCCAAGGCGATCAAGATCGTCGAGACCAGCCGGGGTACGATCGAGCCCGCGCTGATCCTCGGCCTCAGCGCCGCGGCGGAGGCCGATCTCGCCTCGCGTCCGTCGCATCACGGCGATGGCGAGGATCACGAGCATGACGATTTCGATTCGGTCGCGCTGGCGCTGCCGGACGGCCTCGCACCGGACGCGCTGGCGGCGCGGGTCGGCAAGGCCGCCGAGGCGCAGGGCGTGCTGCGGCTGAAGGGCTTCGCCGCCGTGCCGGGCAAGCCGATGCGGCTCGTCGTGCAGGGCGTCGGCCGGCGTGTCAGCCATCATTTCGACCGGGCCTGGGGCGCGCAGGAGGCTCGCCAGGGCCGGCTGACCGTGATTGGGCTCAAGGGCTTCGACGTGAAGGCGGTGGAGGCTGCGCTCGCCGGCGCCTGAGCGGCGGCCCTTTTCGAAAGCCAGGCATGCATCTGCTCCCGACCAGCGAGATCAGGCTCGACGACGGCGAAGACGCCGTCGATCTCAGCCTGCCTCCGGGAGATGTCCTCGTCCTGTCCTTCGCCGACAGCGATCTCTCCGCCATTTCGGCGGCGGCCAGTGACTGTGATCTCACCGTCCGCCTCGCCTCGCTGCGGCGGCTGCGGCATCCGCTTTCGGTCGACCTCCTGATCGAGAAGACGGTGGCGAAGACCCGTTTTGTGCTGGTGCGGTGCCTCGGCGGGCTGGACTACTGGCGCTACGGCATCGAACAGCTCAGCGAGACCTGCCGCGCCAGGGGCATCGCGCTGGCGGTGCTGCCCGGCGACGACCGCGACGACGCGCGGCTCGCCGAGTACGGCACCGTGCCGCCGGGCTGCGCGCGCGCAATCCTGTCCTATTTCCATGCCGGCGGCGGCGCGGAAAACATGCGGCGCCTGCTGGCGATGGCAGCGGGTTACCTCGGTCGCGACCGGCCGTCGTCTAATTTCGCGCCCCTGCCTCTCCCGTCTCTCTTCGCGCTGGGCGCCTACGCCGCGCCGAGGCCCTGGCGCGAGGCGCTCGCAGCGCTGCCCGACCGACCCTTCGTGCCGATCCTGGTCTATCGCTCGGCGGTCAGCGCCGGCGACACCGCCACCGGCGAAGCGCTCGCCGCGGCGCTGACCGCGCGCGGACAGGCCCCGCTGATCCTGGCCCTGACCAGCCTGAAGGACCCTACGGTGACCGCCGAACTCGCAGCGTTGATCGCGACGCGGCAGCCGGCGGCGATCGTCACCACCACCGCCTTCTCCGCCCGCGAGGGCGCCGATTTCGTGCTCGACGGCGCCGATTGTCCGGTGTTTCAGGCGATGCCGGTCGGCAGTGCCCGCGACGCCTGGGCGGCCTCGGCGCGGGGCCTCTCGGCAGCCGACCTCGCCATGCAGGTGGCGCTGCCGGAATTCGACGGGCGGCTGGGCACCATTCCGGTCGCCTTCAAGGCCGAGACCACCGACCCCGCGACGGGGTTGGCGACGCGCCGGCTGGTGCCCGACGCGGATGGCGTCGCCGCGCTCGCCGATCTCGTCGCCGGCTGGATCGCTCTGTCCGCCAAGCCGGTTGCCGCGCGCCGGCTGGCGCTGGTGATGTCGGATTATCCCGCGCGCGGCGGGCGGGCGGGTTTCGCCGTCGGGCTCGACACGCCGGCGAGCGTTAGCGCGATCCGGGTGCTGCTGGCGGAGGCGGGGTACGACATCCCTTTCCGTCATTGCGAGCGCAGCGAAGCAATCCAGTGGGACGTCGAGCGAGACGGTTCTGGATTGCTTCGCTGCGCTCGCAATGACGGCCAAACCCTCATGGCCGCCCTCACCACCGACCCCGCCGACCTCGCCCTCCCGCTCGACGCCTATCGCGCCTGGCTCGCCACCATCCCCACCGACGCCCGCGAGACGCTGCTCGCCGCCCATGGCGCGCCCGAGGCCGATCCGGCCATCAGCGGCGGCGCCTTCCGCTTCCGCGCCGTCGCTGACGGTGCCCTCACCATCGCGCTGCAGCCGCCGCGCGATGCGACGCCGGACCGGAAGGCGCGCTATCACGACCCCGATGCACCGCCCTCCCATGGCTATCTCGCCTTCTACCGCGCCCTGCACGAGACGGCCGGCATCGACGCGCTGATCCATCTGGGCACCCATGGTACGACCGAATGGCTGCCGGGCAAGGCGGTGGCGCTGTCGGCCTGCTGCTGGCCGCGGCTGGTCACGCAGGGGCTGCCGGTGGTCTATCCTTATGTGGTCGACGACCCCGGCGAGGCCGCGCCGGCCAAGCGCCGGCTCTCGGCGGTGACGCTCGGCCATCTGCCGCCGCCGCTGGCGGAGATCGGGGCTGGCGGCGAGACGGCGCTGCTGCGCGACCTCGTCGAGGAGTTCAGCCAGGCGCAGGTGCTCGATCCGCGCCGGGCCGACATCGTCGCGAGCGAGATCCGGGCGCGGGCCCAGGCCAGCGGGCTGGCGGAATCCTGCGGCGTGACGCTGGACCTGCCGATGGCAGAGGCCCTGACGCGGCTCGACGCGCATCTCTGCGACATCGCAGAACTGCCGTTCCGCGATGGCTTACACGTCTTCGGCCGGTCGACGCTCGATCCCGCGTCCGCGCAGGCCGAGCGCGAGGGGCTGCTGCGCGCGCTCGACGGGCGCTTCGTGCCGCCCGGCCCCGCCGGCTCGCCGCATCGCGGCCGGCCGGATGTGCTGCCGACCGGGCGCAACCTCTCGACGCTCGACCCGCGCGCGATCCCGACCCGAGCGGCCGCACGGCTCGGCGCGCTGGCGGCGCAGGCCGTCATCGCGCGCCACCTGCAGGATGAGGGCGAGCCGCCGCGCCGGATCGTGATGGATCTGTGGGCCTCGCCGACGCTGCGCTCGGGCGGCGAGGACATCGCCCATGCGCTGGCGCTGATGGGCGCAGCCCCGCTCTGGGACGATGCCTCGACGCGCGTCACCGGTTTCGCGATCACGCCGCAGCCGAAGCTCGACCATCCGCGTATCGACGTCACCGTGCGCATCTCGGGCGCCTTCCGCGACACGTTTCCGAGCCAAGTCGCGCTGCTCGACGCGGCGGCGCGCGCGGTCGCGATGCTGGACGAGCCCGACGAGTGGAACGAGCCCGCCGCGGCCCGCCGTCGCGGCGAGGCCGGGGCGCGGGTGTTCGGCGCCGCACCGGGCCGTTATGGCGCGGCCGTCGCCGACCGTGCGCTCGATGGCCATTGGACCAGCCGCAACGAGCTGGGCGCGGCCTATCTCGCCGCCTCCAGCCACGCCTATGGCGGTCCGGAGGGCGCGGGGCATGCCGATGACAGCTTCTCCGCCCGAATCCGGACAGCCGACGCCTTCGTGCATGTCAGCGACACCGCCGGGCGCGACATTCTGGAAGCATCAAGCGCCGCCGACGTCATCGGCGGGCTCGCGGCCGCGGCACAGTCGCTCGGCGCCAACCCCTCGCTCTACAGCCTCGACAGCTCGAACCCGGAGACGCCGAAGGCGCGCACGGTGGTGGAGGACATCGCCCGCATCGTCCATGGCCGGCTGACGCATCCGCGCTGGATCGCCTCCCATCTCGCCCATGGCTGGCGCGGCGCGGCGGAACTGGCGGAAGTGGTGGACACGCTCTTCGTCTTCGCCGCGAGCACCGATGCCGTCGCGGACGGGCTGTTCGACGCGGTCTTCCAGGCCTGGTGCGCCGATGCCGCGGTCTGGTCCGCGATCGAGGCCGCCAATGCTCCGGCCGCGGAGGCGATCCGCGCGCGGCTGGCGGAGGCGGCGCGGCGCGGCCTGTGGACGAGCCGGCGCAACTCGGTGGGGGCGTTTCTGGCGGGCATGCCCGCGACGCGGGAAGCGGCGGAATGAACGCGCCTTCCCCCGACACGCTCCGGCGCGGCTGGTGCCCGAGCACGCTCAAGCCGATGGAAACCGGCGATGGCTGGCTGGTGCGGCTGCATCCGCCGGGCGCGCGGCTGACCCCGGCGCAACTGCAGCGCATCGCGGCGCTGGCCGCCCGGCACGGCAACGGGCTGATCGAGATTTCGGCGCGCGGCAACATGCAATTGCGCGGCGTGACGGCGGGCAGCCATCCGGCGCTGGTCGCGACGCTGCTGGCGGAGCGGCTGGTCGACGAGCATGACGGCGACGGGCCGCAAAGGCTGACGCTGGTCTCGCCGCTAGCGCAGCTCGGCTGTCATTCCGGGGCTTCGCGGAGCGAAGAGCCCGGAATCCATGAACACGACGAAGCCTCAGGACGTGCAGGCCCGTTGGGCGCCTCTTGCATCCAAGACAGTGTTCATGGGTTCCGGGCTCAGGCCTGCGGCCTGCCCCGGAATGACGGCCTCGGAGACCGGATCGACGCGCTCGCCCTCGCGGCCGAGATCGAGGCGCGCGCGCGCGAGGTCAGCGGCCTGCCTGCCAAGTTCGCCGTCGTCGTCGATGGGGGCGGTGAATCGTCGCTCGAGGCCTTCGCGGGCGATCTTCGCATCGTCGCGACCGCGCCGGGGCGGGTGGTGATGGCGCTGGCGGACCGGCTCTGGTTCGGGCCCCTCGCGGAAAGCGAGGCCGGAGCCGTCGTCGCCCAGGTCCTGGCCCGCTTCGCCGCGAAGCGGGCGCAGACACCCGATGCCATCCGCCGCATGGGCGATCTCGCAGCCGACGAACTGGCAGCGCTCACGGACCTCCCCGCCACCGAGGCGCCGGCAGCGCGCCCCGCGTCCCGGCGGGCCGGGCTGTTCGCGCTCGGTGAGAGCCATGCCGCACTGGTCGGGCTGCCCTTCGGTCGCGCGGCGGCCGCGACGCTCGACCGTCTCGCACAGGCGTCCGAAATGCTCGGCTGCCCGGAGATCCGCCTCTCGCCCTGGCGTGGCCTCGCTTTTCGCGGGCTGTCCGAGGCCAACGCGATAGCCCTGCTGGACGGCGCGGCGGCGGATGGCCTGATCACTTGTGACGACGACCCGCGCCTGTCGGTTCAGGCCTGCGCCGGCGCACCCGCCTGCAGCCGGGCGGAGGCTCCGGCGATGGCGGATGCAGCGCGCCTCGCGCAAGTGCTGGCGCCTGACCTCGCCGCGGGGCTGAGCCTGCATGTTTCGGGCTGCGTCAAATCCTGCGCGCGGCCCGGCGCCTCCGACCTCACGCTGGTCGGAGAAAGCGGGCGCTACCGCATCGTCATCGGCGGCGGCGCCCGGGACAGCGCCGTCGCCACCCTTGACCTTTCCGCCCTGCTGACGCGATTGCAGCCCGGACAGGACCTTCATGCCCGCCTGCGCGCGGCGGGCCGGCTTTCAGGACCGACCAAGTGACGACGGGCTACGACTATATCCGCGATGGTGGGGCGATCTATGAGCGCTCCTTCGCGATCATCCGGGCCGAAGCCGATCTCTCGCGCTTTGCCGGCCGCGCCGCCCATGTCGTGGTGCGGATGATCCATGCCTGCGGCATGACCGATCTGCCCGATGATGTGGAGATGTCGCCCGATTTCGCGGGCGCTGCCGAGGCCGCGCTGAAGGCCGGCGCGCCGATCCTCTGCGACGCCAAGATGGTAGCGAACGGCGTGACGCCATCCCGCCTGCCGGCGCGCAACCCGGTGATCTGCACGCTCGACGATCCGCGCACCGCGCCGCTGGCCGCCGAGATGGGGACGACACGCTCGGCCGCGGCGATGGAGCTGTGGCGGCCGCATCTCGCGGGCGCGCTCGTCGTCATCGGCAATGCACCGACCTCGCTGTTCCGGCTTTTGGAGATGCTCGACGCCGGGGCGCCGAAGCCGGCTGCCGTGATCGGCATCCCCGTCGGCTTCGTCGGCGCGGCGGAATCGAAGCAGGCGCTGGCGCAGGACGGGCGCGTGCCCTTCCTCGTCGTGCATGGGCGGCGCGGCGGCTCGGCGATGGCGGCAGCCGCCGTCAACGCGCTGGCGCAAGAGAAGGAGTGAGCCGGTGAGCTTCGAGCCGGCCAGGAAGCCTTTGGGACAGACACTGCTGTTCGGCGTCGGCCTGGGCCCCGGCGACCCGGACTACATGACCGTGCGGGCCCGCGACATCATCCTGAGTGCCGACCGGCTGGTGCATTTCTGCAAGCGCGGCCGGCGCGGCCATGCCCGCATCACGGCCGATGCGGTCGTCGGGCAAGATGCCGCCCGCGAGATCGAACTCGCTTTTCCCGTGACGATCGAGGTCCCGGTCGAGGACGAGGGCTATAGCGGCCCGATCACGCAGTTCTACGACGACTCCGCCGCCCTGCTCGCCGCCGAGATGGAGGCCGGGCGCAGCGTCGCGGTGCTCTGCGACGGCGACCCGTTCTTCTATGGCTCCTTCATGCATCTGTGGCGGCGGCTGTCGCATCGCTTCCCCACCGAGGTGGTGCCCGGCGTCACCGGCATGGCCGGCGCCTGGACGCGCGCCAACGCGCCGATCACCTGGGGCGACGACATCCTGACCGTGCTGCCCGGCACGCTGCCCGAGGCCGAGCTGGTCCGGCGCCTCGCCGACACCGACGCCGCCGTGATCATGAAGCTCGGCCGCAACCTGCCGAAGGTGCGTCGCGCGCTCGGGGCCACCGGGCTGATCGGGCGGGCGATCTATGTCGAGCAGGCGACGATGGCCGGCCAGGCCATCATCCGCCTCAGCGAGCGCGGCGACGCGGAGGCGCCCTATTTCTCGATGGTGCTGGTGCCCGGCGAGGGGCGGCGGCTGTGAGCGGCTCCCTCACCATTGTCGGCCTCGGGCCCGGCCCGGCGCAGTGGCTGACGCCGGCGGCGCAGGCCGCAATCGACTCTGCCTCCGACCTGATCGGCTACGGGCCCTATCTCGACCGCATCCCCACGCGCGACGGCCAGACCAAGCATGCCTCCGACAACCGCGTCGAGGTCGACCGGGCGACGCATGCGCTACGGCTGGCGGCGGCGGGGAAGTCCGTCGCGGTCGTCTCCGGCGGCGACCCCGGCGTCTTCGCCATGGCGGCGGCCGTGTTCGAGGCGCTGGAGGCGGGCGACCCCGCCTGGATTGCCCTGCCGATCGCGATCGAGCCCGGCATCACCGCGATGCTGGCGGCGGCGGCGAAGGCCGGCGCGCCGCTGGGCGGCGATTTCTGCGCGATCTCGCTCTCGGACAATCTCAAGCCCTGGGAGGTGGTGACCGCGCGGCTCGCAGCGGTGCTCGCCGCAGACCTCGTGACATGCCTCTACAACCCGATCTCGAAGGCGCGGCCGTGGCAGCTGCGCGCGGCGCTGGAACTCGCCGCCCGCCATCGTGATCCGCAGACGCCGGTGATCTTCGCCCGCGCCGTCGGGCGCCCCGACGAGGCCCTGCGCATCCTGGCGCTGGAAGACGCGATCGAAACGGCGGCGACTGCGGACATGGCGACGCTGGTGATCATCGGCGCGTCGAGCACGCGGCTGATCACGCGGCCCGGCGAGGCCGCGCCTTGGGTCTACACGCCGCGCTCGGTGACAAAGAGCCCCTGCGCCACCAGCCAAGGCAGGACCTGATCGACATGGGCGACGGTCTCGACATCCGGCTTGGGCGGGCGGGCGACCATGATCACCGGCAGGCCGAGCCGGCGCGCCGCAACGAGCTTGCCCGCCGTGGCGTCGCCGCCGGAGTTCTTGCTGACGAGCAGCTCGATGCGCTTCTCGCGCAGCAGCACCTCCTCGTCCTCGGCGCGGAAGGGGCCGCGCTGCTGGATGACCTCGACATGCGGCACCGGCAGGCGATCGCCGATCGGCTCAATGGCGCGCACGAGGTAGTGATGCTGCGGCGCCTGCGCGAAGACCGGCAGATCGAGCCGGCCGATGGTCAGGAAGACGCGACGGGGCGCCTCCCCCAGCGCGGCCGCCGCGGCCTCCATGTCGGGAACGTCGCGCCAGTCGTCGCCGGCTTGCCGCTGCCAGGGCGCGCGGCGGATGGCGAGCAGCGGCACGCCTTCGGCCTTGCAGGCATGCTCGGCATTGAAGGGCATGATCGCCGCGAAGGGATGCGTCGCGTCGATGACGGCAATGATGCCCTCCTCGCGCAGATATTGCCTGAGACCTTCGACCCCGCCGAAGCCGCCGACGCGCACCGGCAGATTCGCCGGGCGGGGGTCGACGGTGTGGCCCGCCAGCGAGATGATGGCGCGGATATCGGGCGCCTGCTCGGCCAGATGCTGGTCGAGCGTCGCCGCTTCGCCGGTTCCACCGAGGATGAGCACGGTCATGTCCCCAGTTACGCTTGAAAACCCGAATCTGTCGAGCGGCGCAGGCGAGGCGCAGGCGCCCTGGCTGTCCCTGATCGGGCTGGGCGAGGACGGCCCATCGGGGCTCTGCGAGCAGGCGAAGGCCGCGCTGGCCGAAGCGGAGATCGTCTTCGGCGGCGAGCGACATATCGCGCTGGTCGGCTCGGTGCCCGGCGAACTGCGGCCCTGGCCGCAGCCCTTCCGCAACGCGCTGCCGCAGATCCTGGCCGAGCGTGGCCGCAAGGTCTGCGTGCTGGCGACCAGCGACCCGTTCCATTACGGCATCGGCAACAGCCTGAGCCGGGCCATCCCCGCCGCGGAGATGCGGATCATCCCGCAATCCTCCTCCTTCTCGATGGCCTGCACCCGGATGCGCTGGCCGCAGGAGGAGTGCGCGCTGGTCTCGCTGCATGGCCGCACGCTCTACCGGATCGTGCCGCATCTGCAGCCGCAGGCGCGCATCCTCGCTCTGTCCTGGGACGAGACGACGCCGCGGGCGGTCGCCGAACTGATGACCGCGCGCGGCATGGGGGCGAGCCGCATCACGGTTCTGGAATCGCTCGGCGGGCCGCAGGAGCGCATCCGTGAGACGCGCGCCGATGCCTTTGCCTTCGACGACATCGTGCCGCTCAACATGATCGCGGTGGCCGTCGATGCCGGCCGGGATGCGCGCGTGCTGCCGCTGGCGCCCGGCCTGGACGAGGAGTGGTTCGCCCATGACGGGCAGATCACCAAATCCGAGGTCCGCGCCATCACCATCTCCGCGCTCGCCCCGCGGGCGGGCGAACTGCTCTGGGATGTCGGCGCGGGATCGGGCTCGGTCGGCATCGAATGGTGCCAGCGCCATCCGCGCAACGCGGCCATCGCCTTCGAGTCCAAGGCGGAGCGCATCGAGCGGATCACCCGCAACAGCCTCGAACTCGGCGGGCTGTCGGTGAAGGTCACCGGCGCCGCGCCGGAGGGCTTTGCCGGGCAACCTTCGCCCGATGCCGTCTTCATCGGCGGCGGGCTCACGGTCGAGGGGCTGTTCGAGGGCGCCTGGGCGGCGCTGAAGCCCGGCGGGCGCCTCGTCGCCAATGTCGTCACGCTGGAGGGCGAGGCGAAGCTCGCGGCGCTGCATGCGCTGCATGGCGGCTCGCTGAGGCGCATCGCGATCGACCGGCTCGTTCCCGTCGGCGGCAAGCATGGCTGGCGGCCGGCGATGCCGGTGACGCAGTGGCGGGTCGAGAAGCCATGACCGGCCGTCTCGTCGTCGGGCTGGGCCTGCGCGCCGACACCAGCGAGGCCGATATCCTCGCCTGCCTCGACGAGGCGCTGGCGATCGCCGGCCTGTCGGGCGAGGCGACGCCGCGTCTGGCGACGCTGGCGAGCCGGATCGGCGAACCCGGGCTCGCGGCCGCCGCCGTCAGCCGGGCCGCCGAGGTGGTCGGCGTGCCCGACGAGGCGCTCAAAGGTTTCGAGGCCAGCTGCGCGACGCGCTCGACGCGGATCGCCTCGCTCTACGGCGTCGGCTCGGTGGCGGAAGCCGCCGCGCTGGCGGCCGCCGGGCCGGGCGGAACGCTGGTGCAGCCGCGCATCGCCACCGCCCGCGTCACCTGCGCGCTGGCGCGGTCATCATCATGAAGCGCGCGGCATGACCATCCATTTCATCGGCGCCGGGCCCGGCGCGCCCGACCTCATCACGTTGCGGGGCCGCGACCTGATCGCCTCCTGCCCGGTTTGCCTCTATGCGGGCTCTCTGATCCCCAAGGCGATGCTCGACTGGTGCCCGCCGGGCGCGCGCATCGTCGACACCGCCCCGCTCGATCTCGACGCGATCCTCGCCGAGATGCAGGCCGCCCATGAGGCCGGGCAGGATGTGGCGCGGCTGCATTCCGGCGATCTCTCGATCTGGAGCGCGACGGGCGAGCAGATGCGAAGGCTCGACGCGCTCGCCATCCCCTACAGCGTGACGCCGGGCGTGCCGGCCTTTGCGGCCGCCGCCGCGACGCTGAAGCGCGAGTTGACCTTGCCGGGGCTGGCGCAATCGCTCGTGCTGACGCGGACCTCGGGCCGGGCCTCGGCCATGCCGGAGCGCGAGCGTCTCGCCACCTTCGCCGCCTCGGGCGCGACGCTGGCGATCCATCTCTCGATCCATGTCGCCGAGCAGGTCGTGGCAGAGCTGTCGCCCTTCTACGGGGAGACCTGCCCGGTCGCGATCGTCTTCCGTGCCTCCTGGCCGGACGAGCGTGTGCTGCGTGGGACGCTTTCCACGATCGCCGCGCAGGTGCGCGAGTCCGGGCTGGAGCGGACCGCGCTGATCCTGGTCGGCCCAGCGCTGGCGGCCGAGGATTTCGGCGAGAGCGCGCTGTATTCCACCGGCTACGACCGCCGCTTCCGGCCGGGGGGCGGGGTATGACAGCGCCCGGCCTGATCATCGCCGCGCCGCGCTCCGGCTCGGGCAAGACCACGATCACCCTCGGCCTGCAGCGGGCGCTGACGCGGCGCGGACTGGTGGTGCGCGGCTTGAAATGCGGGCCTGATTATATCGACCCGGCCTTCCATGCCGCTGCGACCGGGGCGCCGAGCGCCAATCTCGATTCCTTCGCCATGCCCGACGCGCTGCTGCGCGCGATCGCGGGCGATGCGGCTGATGGAGCCAACCTCGTCATCGCCGAGGGGTCGATGGGGCTCTTCGACGCCGTGCCGGGGCCGGAGGGACATACCGGCGCGAGCGCCGACATCGCCGCGCTGCTGGGCTGGCCGATCGTGCTGGTGATCGACGTCTCCGGCCAGGCGCAGTCGGCGGCGGCCATCGCGCTCGGCTCCATGCATTACGATCCGCGCATCACCATCGCCGGCGTCATCCTCAACAAGGTCGCCAGCGAGCGGCACCGCCGGCTGGTGACGCAGGGGATGGACACAATCGGCCTGCCCGTGCTCGGCGCGCTGCCGCGCGAGGCAAGCCTGATCCTGCCCGAGCGCCATCTCGGGTTGGTGCAGGCGGGCGAGACCGCCGATCTCGAAGCCAGGCTCGAGGCGCTGGCCGATGCGGTGGCGGCGGCGGTCGATCTCGACGCGGTGAGGGGAGTGGCCCAGGCAACTCGTTTGCCGGCTTCTTCGATGACGATTCTGCGCCTGCCGGCGCCCGGCCGCCGGATCGCGATCGCGCGCGATGCCGCCTTCAGCTTCGTCTATCCCCATGTCGAGGCGGGCTGGCGGGCGGCCGGCGCCGTGCTGGTGCCGTTCTCGCCCCTGGCGGACGAGCCGCCGCCCGAGGATTGCGATGCCTGCTGGCTGCCGGGCGGCTATCCGGAGTTGCATGCGGGGCGGCTGGCCGGCGCCGGCCGCTTTCTCGGCGGCCTGCGCGCCTTTGCCGAGACACGGCCGGTGCATGGCGAGTGCGGCGGCTACATGGTGCTGGGGCGGAGCCTGATCGATGCGGACGGCGTCCCCCACGCGATGGCCGGCCTGCTCTCGGTCGAGACCTCCTTCGCGAAGCGGACGATGACTCTCGGCTATCGCCGCGCCATTTTGGAGGCCGATGCGCCGCTCGGCGCAGCCGGCGACGCGCTGACCGGCCATGAGTTCCACTACGCGACGATCGTCACCCAAGGCGAGGACCCGCCGCTGGCGCTGGTCACCGATCCGCATGGCTCGGCGCCCGCGCCTGCGGGCAGCCGGCGCGGGCACGTCACGGGGTCGTTCTTTCATGCGATCGCGGTGGCGGACTCGGCATGATGGTCTGTCGATCAACCCACAGCCCTCATCCTGAGGAGCCGCGCAGCGGCGTCTCGAAGGATGTTCCAGGAGGCTCCCGCACAAGCTGGATCATCCTTCGAGACGCGCTGCTGCGCAGCGCTCCTCAGGATGAGGACTGAGGAGGATGTCCAACTCCCCTCCCTACTTCGACGAAGCCTTCGCGGCGCAATTCGCCGCGTTGCTGGCCTGGCGGCGCGATGTCCGGCGCTTCCGGCGCGACGCCTTGCCGGGCGGGCTGGTCGAGCGGCTGCTGGCGCAGGCGGAGCTGTCGCCCTCGGTCGGCCATTCGCAGCCCTGGCGCTGGATTCGCGTCGCCGATCCGGGGCAGAGGGAGGCCGTGCTGGCGAGCTTCCGCCGTTGCAATGCCGAGGCGCTCGCGGATTACGAGGGCGAGCGGGCGCGGCTCTATGCGGAGCTGAAGTTGGAAGGGCTGCGCGAGGCGCCCGAGCAGATCGCGGTGTTCTGCGACCATGGCACGGCACAGGGCCACGGCCTCGGCCGCAAAACGATGCCGGAGATGCTGGATTATTCGGTGGTCGCCGCGATCACGCAGTTCTGGCTGGCGGCACGGGTTCAGGGCGTCGGCGTCGGCTGGGTCTCGATCCTGGAGCCGGAGGTGGTGCGGGAGGCGCTGGGCGCGCCGCCGGCGTGGAAGCTGATCGCCTGGCTCTGCGTCGGCTGGCCGGAGGCCGAGAGCGAGTTGCCAGAGCTGGTCAAGGCGGGGTGGGAGAGCGGCAAAGTTCGATAGTCCAGCCGTCATGCTCGCCCTTGTGGCGAGCATCCACGTCTTGAGCGTAGCGCTCGACCTCAGAAGACGTGGATGGTCAGGACAAGCCCGACCATGACGGATGAGCTCAAACCGCCACCTTGAACGTCGCGCCCGTCTTCGCCTTGATCTCGTTGAGGGTGACGCCCTCGGCCAGCTCGATCAGGGTCATGCCGCCGCCATTCTCGTCGATCGAGAAGACGCCGAGATCGGTGATCACCATGTCGACGACGCCCGCTCCCGTCAGCGGCAGGTCGCAGGCCTCGAGCAGCTTCGGCGACTCGGTGCCGTCCTTGTTCTTGGCGACGTGCTCCATCACCACGACGACCTTCTTGACGCCGGCGACGAGGTCCATGGCGCCGCCCATGCCCTTCACCATCTTGCCGGGGATCATCCAGTTGGCGAGGTCGCCATTCTTCGCGACTTGCATGGCGCCGAGGATGGAGAGGTCGATATGGCCGCCGCGGATCATCCCGAAGGAATCGGCCGAGGAGAAGAAGCTCGTCGTCGGCAGCTGGGTGATCGTCTGCTTGCCGGCATTGATCAGGTCCGGGTCCTCGTCGCCCTCATAGGGGAAGGGGCCCATGCCGAGCATGCCGTTCTCGGACTGGAGCTGAACCGACATGCCCTCGGGGATGTAGTTCGAGACCAGCGTGGGAATGCCGATGCCGAGATTGACGTAGAAACCGTCCTTCAGCTCCTTGGCGGCGCGCTGGGCGATCTGTTCGCGGGTCCATGCCATGTCGGTCGACTCCGTATCTTTCTCTTGCGCGAATTCTGATCGTCCGGCCGTTCCGGCCGGACGGAACGCGCGCTCAGGCCGCGCGCTTGCGGACGGTGCGCTGCTCGATGCGCTTGACGCTCTGCGGCGTGTGGACGATCCGCTTCACGAAGATGCCCGGCGTGTGCATGTGGTCGGGATCAATCTCGCCGGCCTCGACCAGATGCTCGACCTGCGCCACGGTGAAGCGCGAGGCGGTCGCCATCATCGGATTGAAGTTGCGCGCCGTCTTCCGGTAGACGAGGTTGCCTTCGGTATCGCCCTTCCAGGCATGGACCAGCGAGACGTCGGCGAAAATGCCGCGCTCCATGATGTAGCGCTCGCCGTTGAATTCGCGCTCCTCCTTGCCCTCGGCCACCAGCGTGCCGACGCCCGTCTTGGTGAAGAAGGCAGGGATGCCGGCGCCGCCGGCGCGGATGCGCTCCGCCAGCGTGCCCTGGGGCGTGAATTCGAGCTCGAGCTGGCCGGAGAGATAGAGCTCCGCGAAGAGCTTGTTCTCGCCGACATAGGACGAGATCATCTTCCGGATCTGGCGGGTCTCGAGCAGGATGCCGAGGCCGGCGCCGTCGACGCCGGCATTGTTGGAGACGAAGGTCAGGTCCTTCGCGCCACTCGCGCGGACCGCCTCGATCAGGATGTCGGGGATGCCGCAGAGGCCGAAGCCGCCCGCCATGATCGTCATGCCGTCCTTGATGACGCCGGCGAGAGCCGCCGTGGCGTCCGGATAGACCTTCTTCATCATCTCGCCTCTGCCGCTGAAAGGATGCCGCCGGACGGCGCGGTCCAGAACTAGCCGAGCCGGCGGGCGGGTGGCAACTCTCCGTTCGGCCAAAACGGCATCTTGCCGCGCCAGCGGTTCTCCAAAAGCAAAACGCGGCGCCGGGCGCCGCGTCTCGAAGGCCGAGATGACCGCCCGCCGGGTTGCGGCGGGCGTCACGATCAGCGGCGGAAGCCGCCGCCCAGCGCGCCGCCGACGACGCCGCCGACGATGCCGCCGAAGATGGCGGCGCCCGTGGCGCTGCTGCCGCCGCCGGCGCGCTCGCGCTCCAGATCGCGGCGGATCACCGGGTCGCGCTCATAGGCGACGCCGCCGCGGGTGCGGGGCTGCGGCTCGGCGGGTTCGCGCGCGGTCCGGGTCTTGGCCGGCGCGGGCTTGGCCTCCTCGGCGAGAGCGCGCTGATAGGCCGGCTCGGTCTGGGCGCGCAGCGCCCTGAGCTGCATCGGGGCGAGGAAGCCGGTGGCGGAGAGCGCCCGCGTCGTCTGCCATTCCCTGATCGCGGCGCGCTGGCTCGGCCCGAAATTCGGGCTGGTCTTGCCGGGCTTGAAGCCGGCGAGGCTCAGGCGACGCTGCAGCTCGCGACGGTCCTTGGCGGTCAGCTTGAGCGCGGCCTCCGTCTCGGCCGTGGCGACCTCGCCCTTCATCGCCTCGTCGGCGACAGCCTGGCCCGTCTCCCGCGAGGCCGGCAGGGCAGCCGCGGCAGCGGAAGACAGGGCGGCCGCCCCGGCTGCGGCCGGAAGCGCCGCGACGGCGACCGAGGATGGCTCCAGCCGCGACAGGCGATTCTTGGCGAAAGCGGCGAACTGCCCGTTGGGGAAGGCGTCGAGATAGGCCTTGTAATCGCCGGCAGTGTTGCCGCGCTCCGCCGTCTCCCACATGCGGACGTCCATCTGGGCACGGTCGAGCCCGACCGGCGCCGGGGTCGCCGGCACCGGGACGGCGCCGTCGATCGCCTTGATCGTCACCGAGGGGTCGACCGCGGCGAGCTTGAGCGTCGGGTTCAGCTTGAACTCGCCGATGATCGAGGAATTGGTCCAGGGCTTCTGCTTCTTGCCGGTCGACTCCCAGACATCGGCGCGGACACGGTCCATTACCGTGGTGATCGACACCTCGGGCGTCTCGATATGCTTGAGCAGCGCGGCGGTGAAGGGGCTGTTGCCGTCCTTCTCGCCGTCGAGCGCGGTGGAGCGCGGATCGGTCGCGAAGGCGATCAGGATGCCCGAGGCCGACTGCGTCTCGATCGCGGTCAGGCCGCGGGCGACCGAGCGGGACTTGGCGGCGAGCTGCGTGGCGAAGGGGTTGTCGCGGCAGGCGTCGAGGATCAGCACGTTGACGCGCTCGTCGCGCTGCATCTGGCGCAGGATCAGCTGCACGTTGACGGCGCGAAAATCGAGATCGGCCTCGGATTTCAGCGAGGCATCGACGGGAATGAGATAGTTCTCATCGCCCACCGCGATGCCGTGGCCGGCATAGTAGACGACGCCGGCCTTGGCGCCGTCGAGCTTCTGGGCAAATTCACGGACGATGCCGGTCATCTCGTCCATGCGCAGGTCATAGCCCTCGACGACCTCGAAGCCGAGGCGCTTGAGCGCGGCCGAGATGGCGGTGGCGTCCCGTTGGGGATTGGCCAGGCGCGGCACCGCCGTATAGGCGCTGTTGCCGATGACGAGGGCGACGCGGCGCTCGGGTACCGCCTGCGCGGGCACGGCAAACAGGACCGCGACCAAGCCGAGCAGCGCCGCCATGAGGCGGGCGCGAATGTCCAAACCCGGAGCGAAGTTCAAGATACCCTCCCTGATCGGCCCGCCACGTCTTGAAAAGGCCCGACGCGCGTCGGCGGAAACGCGCAGCCGGCCGATGCCGCCATGGGACGGCCACAGGATCGCCAGGAAACAGCCAGAAACACTACTGGAAAACTGCCCCGACGCCAACGGCCTTCCGCGCCATCTTCGCTGCTTGGTCGCGCCGCGCGCGCTTCCGGTTCAAAGCGCCGGGCGGCATAGCCCGGTCGGCCCGGCCCGGTCGTCATCCATTTGGATGAGCCCGTCACGCAGGCCCGGCGGGCCGGGCGCCTAAGACGAAGGGATGAGCCTTGATTCACAAGGCCGTATTCCCGCCCGCGCAGCGTTGACTCATGCGACGAGCGCGGTGCAGCATGCCATACAAGGGGAGACGGTCGAGAACAAGAAAGACCAAGATGACGACGACAAGCGTTGCGCATGGCTGAGGACATCATTCTCGCTACGACGGGTTTGACCAAGGAATTCGGGGGCTTCACGGCGGTGAACGGCGTGGACCTGCAGGTCAGGCGCGGGACGATTCATGCGCTCATCGGGCCCAACGGCGCCGGCAAGACAACCTGCTTCAACCTGCTCACAAAATTTCTTGCGCCGACGAAGGGCTCGATCGTCTATAACGGTCGCGACATCACGCGGCAGAAGCCGGCGGACATCGCCCGCCTCGGCATGGTCCGATCCTTCCAGATCTCGGCGGTGTTCCCGCAACTCAGCGTCAAGACGAATGTCCGGATCGCGCTGCAGCGCAAGCGCGGCGATTCGTTCGATTTCTGGCGCTCGGAAGAGGTGCTGCAGCCGCTCGACGACGAGGCGTTGCGCCTGGTCGATGCGGTCGGCCTCGCCGCCTTCGCCGAGCTGCCCGCCGGCGAGCTCAGCTATGGCCGCAAGCGCGCGCTGGAGATCGCCACGACGCTCGCACTCGATCCCGAGATGATGCTGCTCGACGAACCCATGGCCGGCATGGGCCGCGAGGATGTCGAGCGGATCGAGGCGCTGATCCGCAAGGTCTCGGCGAACCGCACCATCCTGATGGTCGAGCACAATCTCTCGGTCGTCGCCTCGCTGTCGGACCGCATCACCGTGCTGGCGCGCGGTCAGGTGCTGGCGGAGGGCGACTATGCCGCGGTGTCGAAGGACCCGCGCGTGATCGAGGCCTATATCGGTTCGGGAGTCGGCCATGCTCACTGAGGCCGTGCGGTCCTCCGCCGCCGGAGCGGCGGCGCCGATGCTGAAGGTGCGCGGGCTCGAGGCCTGGTACGGCGAATCGCATGTGCTGCACGGCATCGATTTCGACGTCGCGCCGGGCGAGGTCGTGACGCTGCTGGGCCGCAACGGCGCCGGCAAGACGACCACGCTGAAGTCGATCATGGGCGTCATCGGCAAGCGCAAGGGCTCGGTCGTGCTGGAGGGTACGGAGACGATCCAGCTGCCCTCGCGGGCGATCGCGCGGCTCGGCATCGGCTATGTGCCCGAGGAGCGCGGCATCTACGCCTCGCTCAGCGTCGAGGAAAACCTGATGCTGCCGCCCCGCGTGCGGCCCGGCGGGCTCTCGCTCGACGAGATCTTCACGCTCTTCCCCAACATCAAGGAGCGGCTGAAGAGCCAGGGCACCAAGCTCTCGGGCGGCGAGCAGCAGATGCTGGCGATCGGGCGCATCCTGCGCACCGGCGCGCATTTCCTGCTGCTGGACGAGCCGACGGAAGGGCTCGCCCCGGTCATCATCGACCAGATCGGCGCGACCATCCGCAAGCTCAAGCAGGAGGGCTACACGATCATCCTGGTCGAGCAGAACTTCCGCTTTGCCGCGACGGTCGCCGACCGTCACTATGTCGTCGAGCAGGGCAAGGTGATCGACATGATCGAGAACGATCAGCTCGACGCCAATATCGACAAGCTGCACGGCTATCTCGGGGTCTGAAGGCCGCCTTCCGGCGGATTCGAAGGCCCCCAATCCGATCCATATCGGACATCACGTCGCAAACGACGCCAATCTCAGGGAGAGACACATGAAGCTCAAGACGTTCCTGACCACGACCGCCTTCGCCGCGCTGATGGCGGCGCCGGCGCTCGCGCAGCAGATCAGCATCAAGGCGGGCGTGCTGAACGACCGCTCCGGCCTCTATGCCGACCTCTCGGGCGAGGGCTCGGTGATCGCCGCGCGCATGGCGGTCGAGGACTTCAAGGCGGCCGAAAAGGGCATCAAGGTCGAGATCGTCTCGGCCGACCACCAGAACAAGCCGGACGTCGGCTCGACCATCGCCCGCACCTGGTACGACCAGGACGGCGTCGACCTCATCCTCGACGTGCCGACCTCTTCGGTGGCGCTCGCGGTCAACCAGATCACCCGCGAGAAAAACAAGATCCACATCAATTCCGGCGCGGCCTCCTCCGACCTGACCGGCAAGGCCTGCTCGCCCAATACGGTGCACTGGACCTACGACACCTATGCGCTGGCCCAGGGCACCGGCGGCGCCATGGTGAAGGCCGGCGGCGACAGCTGGTATTTCCTCACCGCCGACTACGCCTTCGGCCATGCGCTGGAGCGCGACACCGCCGCGATCGTCACCAGGAATGGCGGCAAGGTCGTCGGCGCGGTCCGCACGCCCTTCCCGGGCACCGACTTCTCGTCCTTCCTGCTGCAGGCGCAGGCCTCCAAGGCCAAGGTCATCGGCCTCGCCAATGCCGGCGGCGACACGATCAACTCGATCAAGCAGGCGGGCGAATTCGGCATCACCGCCGGCGGCCAGAAGCTGGCGGGGCTGCTCGTCTTCCTCACCGACGTGCATTCACTCGGGCTCGCCACCGCGCAGGGGCTGGTGCTGACGGAGTCCTTCTACTGGAACACCAACGACCAGACGAGGACCTGGTCCGACCGCTTCGCCAAGGCCAATGGCGGCAAGAAGCCGACCATGGTGCAGGCCGGCGTCTATTCCGGCATGCTGCACTATCTCAAGGCGGTCGAGGCGGCGAAGTCGAAGGACTCGGCGGCGGTGATGGCCAAGATGAAGGAAATGCCGACCGACGATCCGCTCTTCGGCAAGGGTTCGGTGCGCGCGGACGGCCGCAAGATGCACGACATGTATCTCTTCGAGGTCAAGAAGCCGGGCGAGTCGAAGGGGCCGTGGGACTACTACAAGCAGATCTCGGTGCTGCCGGCCGAGCAGGCCTTCCGCCCGCTCGCCGAGAGCGAGTGCCCGCTCGTCAAGAAGTGAGGCTTTGAGACAGCGTCATTCTCGGGCTTGACCCGAGAATCTCAGGGTCAGAGCGCTCTGGTTTCCGAGATGGTCGGGGCAGGCCCGACCATGACGCCGATTAGGATCATCCCGGACCGCCCGGTCCGGGATGATGGCTACCACCTTGCCAGTGCCCGCAAAGATGATCTGAGCCCCGCATGTTCGAACTTCTCGGTGTTCCGCCCCAGGCGCTGTTCGGCCAGGTCCTTCTCGGCCTGATCAACGGCTCGTTCTACGCCATCCTCAGCCTCGGGCTGGCGGTGATCTTCGGGCTGCTCAACATCATCAACTTCACCCATGGCGCCCAGTACATGATGGGCGCCTTCGTCGCCTGGATGTGCCTGAACTATCTCGGTATCAACTACTGGGTGGCGCTTTTGCTGGCGCCGCTGGTCGTCGGGGCGACGGGCATCGCGATCGAGCGGCTGCTGCTCAAGCGCATCGCCCATGTCGACCATCTCTACGGGCTGCTTCTGACCTTCGGCCTCGCCCTGATCATCCAGGGGCTGTTCCGCAACGAATTCGGCTCGTCGGGCCTGCCCTACCAGATCCCCGCCGAGCTGCGGGGCGGGCAGAATCTCGGCTTCATGTTCATGCCCTATTACCGCGGCTGGGTCGTCGTCGCCTCGCTGGTGGTGTGCCTCGCGACCTGGTTCCTGATCGAGAAGACCAAGCTCGGCGCTTACTTACGCGCCGCGACCGAGAACCCGACGCTGACCCAGGCCTTCGGCATCAACGTGCCGCTGCTGGTAACGCTGACCTATGGCTTCGGCGTGGCGCTGGCGGGCTTCGCCGGCGTGCTGGCGGCGCCGATCTATTCGGTGAACCCGAACATGGGCGCCGACCTCATCATCGTCGTCTTCGCCGTCGTCGTCATCGGCGGCATGGGCTCGATCCTCGGCGCCATCGTCACCGGCTTCTCGCTCGGCCTGATCGAGGGGCTGACCAAGGTCTTCTACCCGGAGGCCTCGGCGACGGTGATCTTCATCATCATGGTGCTGGTGCTGCTGGTGCGGCCGGCCGGCCTGTTCGGACGGGCCGCGTGATGGCCGCCCGCCGCGAGACGAGGATTTGACCATGGCCGACATCGCCGCCACCGACGCGCCCGCCGCCCCCCTGCCGGGCGAAGCCGACAAGGGCACGCTGCGCCTGCACCGCGCCATCATGATCGGCATCGCGATCCTGCTCGTGATCGCGCCCTTCGTGGCCTATCCGGTCTTCGTCATGAAGGTGCTCTGCTTCGCGCTGTTCGCGCTCGCCTTCAACCTGCTGCTCGGCTATGGCGGCCTGCTCTCCTTCGGCCACGCCGCCTATTTCGGCATGGCGAGCTATGTCTGCGCCTATACCGCCAAGAACTGGGGCCTGACGCCGGAGCTGGCGATCCTGCTCGGCACGGCCGTCTCCGGCGGGCTCGGCCTCGTCTTCGGTGCGCTCGCGATCCGGCGACAGGGCATCTATTTCGCCATGATCACGCTGGCGCTGGCGCAGATGGTGTTCTTCTTCTCGCTGCAGACGCCGCGCTTCACCGGCGGCGAGGACG
>NZ_LSKN01000202.1:0-9362 GCF_001557075.1 Methylobacterium sp. CCH7-A2 | reverse complement strand
GTCCATCCTCCATTCTTCGATCAGCCGGCGAGCGGTCGGCAGGTTGCGGAACATGCGCTCGTTGAGACATTCGTCTCGGAAGCGGCCATTCAGGCTCTCGACGAACCCGTTCTGCATCGGCTTGCCCGGCGCAATGTAGTGCCACTCGACCTGGCTATCCTCCTGCCATTGCAGGACGGCCCGCGAGGTCAGCTCGGTGCCGTTGTCGCTGACGACCATGAGCGGCCGGCCGCGAAGGGGGATGAGCGCATCGAGCGCGCGGGCGACCCGCTGGCCGGAGAGCGAGGTGTCGACGACGAGTGCCAGGCATTCGCGGGTGAAGTCGTCGACCACGACCAGCACACGAAAGCGCCGTCCGTCGACCAACTGGTCGGCGACGAAGTCGAGGCTCCAGCGCTGGTTCGGGCCCTGTGGCATGGCCATCGGCGCCCGTGTCCCGAGCGCGCGCTTGCGCCCGCCACGCCGGCGCACCGTCAGCCGCTCTTCACGGATTGTGCCGGAACAGCTTCTTATGGTTCAGCACGATGCCGTCCCGCCGCAGCAGGATGTGCAGGCGCCTGTAGCCGAACCGCCGCCGCTGACCCGCCTGGGTCTTCAGGCGCTCGCGTATCCTCGCGTCGCCGGACCGATGCGAGGCATAGCGATAGGTCTTCGGGTCAAGCCCGATCAGGCTGCACGCCCGACGCTGCGAGTAGCTCTTCTCTTCGATGGCCCAGGTCACGAACGCTCTCCGCGATCCGGGCTTCAGAAGTTGTTTCCAAGCGCCTCGCGCAACGTCGCGACGTCGAGCATCGACTCCGCCAGCAGCTTCTTGAGCTTCCGGGTCCCGTCGTCGAGCGCCTTCAGCCGACGGGCGTCCGATACCTCCATCCCGCCATAGCGATTGCGCCAATTGTAGAGCGTCGCATCGCTGATCCCGTGCTTGCGGCACAGATCCGCCACCGCGACCCCGGCCTGATGCTCCTTCAGCACCGCGATGATCTGCTCTTCGCCAAACCGGCTCTTCTTCATCTCCGTCTCCTTCCGACGGAGTCCAATTCAAACCGAGGGCGCTTCAGGGGGCAACGTCAGCGGACATGCGCGTCGTGCTTACGTCCGACAAGTCTGCGGCCGATCAAAAACCGATTAGACTGACAAAACGGATCAAGTGCGCTGTACGAGCAGCGTTGGCCAAGTGGCACCGTCGGAAATCTACTTCACAGCCCGAAGGATTTCGTGATGACCGAGGATTGCCATTATGCTTGTCGACAAGCTAATCTAGACGAAGGGTGCATCCTGAATGGTCGAAAGATGCAGGCTAGTGTGGGTCGGGCCGCCCGCACGGAGGCCTGCGACCATTATGCTCCGATCTCTCATTGCTGAACCCGCCGATCTACAGCGCCTCGCGGACGCATTCGATGCGGCTTGGGTCGCAATTAACGCCAAACAGCCCGTAGATCCCGTCGCTGCGTCGGCGGAACGCGAAAGGTTGAGCTACATCCTGATTTATCTGTGGCAATCCAATCCCGATATCGAGTTGGCTCAGGTTGCGACCGAACAGTTCCTCGACGGAGCCGGCAAGGCAGAGCCCGGCGCGGATGCCATTGAACGAGCGCTACAGGCCTCAGGCTAACTCTGCTGTTTGCATCTAAAATCCTCTCTCCGGTCGCGTCGCTGGGTCAAGAGCTGATCGAGCCTGTTGCCAGCTCGAACGGCAGACGATCGTGCCGAAGCCGAACCGGCTGATCGGCCCTCCTTCACTTGTGGACGTCTAGGGTCGCCCAGCCGCTGGGCCGGTTCGTGGGCGGCAGGCTGCTGCGGTCCTTGTGAGAACGCAGGATATGGGCCTTCGCCAGCATATGCGCGGTCACGGGCGCGGTGAGGAATAGGAAGATTGTGATCAGCATTTCGTGGAACGAGATATGGGCGCCCGCGATCGCGAAATACAGCATCGAGGCGATCAGCAGCGAACCGATGCCGAGCGTCGTCGACTTGGAGGGCCCGTGCAGGCGCCGCATCAGGTCGGGCAGCTTCGCCAGCCCGAAGGAGCCGACCAGCAGGAAGAAGGCTCCGATGAGAATCAAGGCCGTGACGGCCGCTTCGCCGATCCAGTGCATGCTGCGTGTCCTATTCGATCACATTACCACGGAGCAGATATTTGCAGAACGCCACGGTCGTGACGAAGCCAACCATGGCGATCAGCATCGCGGCTTCGAAATAGATCGTCGTGCCGTAATAGATGCCCAGCAGCACGATCAGCCCGATCGCGTTGATGACCATCGTGTCCAGCGCGAGGATGCGATCCGTAACGTCGGGACCGATCGCCAGCCGGTACAGATTGAGCAGGATGGCGACGCTGGTGGCGATCAGCGCGATCAGACAGGCGGTTGCGATCATTCGAAGATCCTCTTCAACCTGCGCTCGTAGCGCTGCTTGATCTGGGCGATCGTCGCCTCCGCTTCGTCAGTCTCCAGGCAGTGCACGAGCAGGGCGCGGCCGTCGGCGCTCACATCGGCCGAGACCGTGCCGGGCGTCATCGTGATCGTCCCCGCGAGCACCGTGATCGCCTCCGGCGATGTGAGATCGAGCGGCAGGGTGATGAAGCGTGAATGCAGGCTGTCGCCGCGGCGAAACAGGATGAGGTAGGCGACCTGAATGTTCGAGACGACGATGTCCCAGAGCACGACCAGCATGAACTCGATCATCATCAGCGGCGCACCGACGCGCGGGCGCCCCGGCCAGTAGGCGCTGGTGGCGAGCGGAATCAGGATGCCCAGGATCAGCCCCAGCACCAGATGGCCAAAGGTCACCTCATTGGCGAGCAGGACCCAGACCGCGACGATCCAGACCGACAGCAGGGGATGGGGGAACATGCGCAAAGCCATGGCCTAATTCTCCCCCGTGCCGGCGCCGGCGGCGGGCGACAGCACCGCGCGGACATAGCCGGCCTTGTCGAGCAGCTGATCCGACGTCGCCGCGAAGGCTCTGGTGAACGGGCCGGCGCCCAGTGACAGCGCCGCCGTGGCCGCCAGCAGGAGGGCGATGACGACGAGCGGCACGAGGGTGATCCCGGTCAGGCCGGGCGCCTTCGCGACCGCCGCTCCACCCGCAGACGGAACCGGCTCGCTGTTGTTCCAGAAGATCATCGAGCCGGCGCGCGCATAGCCGATCATCATCAGCAGGCTCGCGCCGAGCATGACCGCCCAGATCAGCGGTGCCTGCG
This sequence comes from Methylobacterium sp. CCH7-A2, assembly GCF_001557075.1. Taxonomy (NCBI): domain Bacteria; kingdom Pseudomonadati; phylum Pseudomonadota; class Alphaproteobacteria; order Hyphomicrobiales; family Methylobacteriaceae; genus Methylobacterium; species Methylobacterium sp. CCH7-A2. Next base: position 6,160 of record NZ_LSKN01000202.1, on the reverse strand, counting down.
GCGCCTGGCGCGTCGCGTCGAGGATCAGCAGCTTTCCGATGAAGCCCGACAAGGGCGGCATCCCGACCATGGCGATGGCCCCCAGAAAGAACATCGCCCCCAGCAGCGTCTCGTTGGCGATCGCCGGCGCGGGTTCGAGCCTTTCGAGTTGCTGGCCGCGCCGCTGGGAGATCACGTCGACGAGCAGGAACAGGGCGGCGCCCGTCAGGGTGCTGTGCACAAGGTAGGAGAGCGCCGCCGTCGTGCCGGGACCGTCGAACAGCCCCACCGCGATCAGCAGATTGCCCATGGAGGCGACGACGGAGAAGCAGACGAGATCGCGCAGATTGCGACTGGCGAGCACGCCGATGGCGCCAACGATCAGCGTGACGAGCGCTGCGGGGATCACGATCGGCGCGACCATGGCGGCCAGCGGCCCCGCATCCGCACCGAAGATCAGCCCGTAGACGCGGATGATCGCATAGGCGCCGACCTTGGTCATGATCATGAACATGGCCGCAGCCGGCGCGGATGTCGCCGCATAGGCGCTGGGCAGCCACCAGTGCAGCGGCACCAACGCCGCCTTGGTCGCGAAGACCGCAAACAGCAGCATCGCTCCTGTCTTCAGCAGCGCCTGGTCGTCCGCGGACACCGCCGCGACCTTGCCCGCCAGATCGGCCATGTTGAGCGTGCCGGTGATCGCGTAGATCAGACCGACGCCGAACAGGAACAGCGTCGAGGCGATCAGGTTGATCGCGACATAGTGGAAGCCCGCCTTCAGCCGCGGCGCGCCGCCGCCATGCAGCATCAGCCCATAGGAGGCGATCAGCATGACCTCGAAGAAGACGAACAGGTTGAACAGGTCGCCTGTCAGGAAGGCGCCGTTGACGCCGAGCAGCTGGAACTGCAGCAGGGCATGGAAATGCCGTCCACGCGTGTCCCAGCCGGCACAGGCATAGACTGCCACCATCAGCGCCAGCGCCGCACTGAGCAGCAGCATGATGGCCGACAGCCGGTCGAGCACGAGCACGATGCCGAAGGGGGCCGGCCAGTTGCCGAGGAAATAAGCCCGCGGCGTTCCGTCGCCGGCGAGCACGAGCAGGCCGATGGCCAGGGCCAGCGCCAGAATGGTGGACGCAACCGAGACGACGCGCTGATGCTTGAGGTGATGCGGCAGCGCCAGGATGAGCAGCGCCGCCGTCATCGCCGGCAGAACCGTGGGAAGGACGATCGAGTTGTTCATGCTGGCAGCCGCGCCTTGTCTACGTCGGTCCGGATCCGGGCCGCGTCGCCCTCGCCGGACACAGCGAGATCGACCTCGTCGCTTCCCGACTCCAGGAAGCCGCGCAGCGCGAGCACAACGATCAGAGCTGTCATGCCGAAGGAGATCACGATCGCGGTCAGGACGAGCGCCTGCGGCAGCGGGTCGGCATAGGCGCTTGCCAGTGGGCTGATGACCGGCGGCTGGTTGATCGTCAGGCGGCCCATCGCGAACAGGAAGAGGTTCACCGCATAGGTCAGGAAGGTCAGACCGAGAATGACCGGGAACGTCCGTGCGCGCAGCAGGAGGTAAATCCCCACCGCCGTCATCACGCCCGTGGCGCTGGCGACAAGCAGTTCCATGTCACACCTCCTTCGCCACGGCCGTGTCGGCCTCGATCACGATATCCATCGGATGGTCCGTGGCAGGCGAGCGCTCGGCCCGCTGCTGGACACGTGAGATCTGCGACAGCGACAGCAGCACGGCCCCGACGACGGCGAGGAAAACGCCGAGATCGAAGGCCATCGCCGTCGCCAGTTCGAACGTCCCGACGAACGGCAGCGAGAAATAGCCGAAAGAACTCGTCAGGAAGGGCCGCCCGAACACGAAGGAACCGATGCCGGTCAGGCCGGCGATGACGATGCCGGCCCCGATCATCGCCTGGGAGTCGAGGCGGGCGCGGGCATTCGCCCAGACATAGCCGCTGGCCATGTACTGCATGATCAGCGCCATCGCGACGACGAGACCGGCGATGAAGCCGCCGCCCGGCAGGTTGTGCCCGCGCAGGAAGATGTAGACGCCCACCGTCAGCGCCAGCGGCAGCAGCGCCCGCGTCGCCACCACCAGCATCAGGGGGTGGGCGTCGCGAGCCTCTTCCGCGAAGCGGATACTCGCCAGCCGGCGCGCCGCGGGTCGTCCGAAGGGGTGGTCCAGCAGCGCGAAGATCGCCAGCGCGGCGATGCCGAGCACGATGATCTCGCCGAAGGTATCGAAGCCGCGGAAGTCGACCAGAATGACGTTGACGACATTGGTGCCGCCGCCCCCGGGCTTCGACTGCTCCAGATGATAGGTGGAGATGGTCTCGAAGCCCCGTGTCATCACGGCATAGACCAGTCCCGCGGCACCGAGGCCCGCCACCGTCGCGATGCCGGCATCGCGCCAGCGCCAGGCGAGGCTGCTCTGTTTCGGCGTCGTCTTCGGCAGCAGATTGAGGGCCAGGAGCAGCAGAACGGTCGTTACCACGTCGACGGAGATCTGGGTCAACGCGAGATCCGGCGCCGAGAACTGCAGGAAGGCGAGCGAGACGACCAGGCCGACGACGCTCGTCAGGATCAGCGCAAAGACGCGATCATGGTGGCGCAGCGCCGCCACAAGGCTGGCCCCGACGAGTGCGAACCAGGCCACGACAGCCGGCAGCGACATCGGCAGCGTGGCCCGCGCGCCGCTCCCATGTGAGGCACTCCAGAACCCGCCGGCCGCCAGCACGAGCACGGCAGCGAGGATGACGACGAAATAGAGCTGCAGCGATCCGGTATGCGAGCGCGCGATGCTCCAGCTGGCCCCCGCCACCAGCCGGCGGATGACGCGATCGAACAGCGTCTTCGCGTCGGGGCGCGGCAGGGACAGACGGAACGCCTCGACCCGGCGATAGGCGAGGAACAGGGCCGTGCCGGCGATCAGCGCCGCGATGCTGACCAGCAGGGCCGGTGTGACCCCGTGCCAGAGCGCGAGGTAATAGGAGGAGGGCAGCGGACCGCCGATGACGGCCATCGCCGTGCGCGCGACGATCGGCCCGGCGATCAGCGCCGGCAGGAGCCCGATCGCCACCACCAGCACAACCAGCACCGCAACCGGCAGCCACATGCCCGCCGGCGGGTCATGCGGGTGGGCGGGGTAGTCGTGTCGCTGCGGACCGAAGAAGACGGCGACCGCCAGCCTGACCGAATAGGCGACCGAAAACAGCGTCGCCAGACCGACCATCACGGGGAACAGCCAGGGAATGCCGGCATAGGAGGTCTGCAGGGCCTGCTCGAGCATCATCTCCTTGGACAGGAAGCCATTCAGCGGCGCGATGCCCGCCATCGCGGCAGAGGCGATCAGCACCAGCGTCGCGGTGATCGGCATCAGCGTCATGAGACCGCCGAGCCGTCGGATGTCGCGCGTGCCGGTCTCGTGGTCGACGATGCCGGCGCCCATGAAGAGAGCCGCCTTGAAGGTCGCGTGATTGAGGATGTGGAACACCGCGGCCACCGCCGCCATCGGCGTCCCGAAGCCCAGCAGCATCGTCATCAGCCCGAGATGGCTGACGGTGGAGAACGCCAGCAGCCCCTTGAGGTCATCCTTGAAGATCGCGATCCAGGCCGCCACCAGCATGGTGACGAGCCCCACGGGCGCCACGATCAGGAACCAGGCATCGGTGCCGGCCAGCACCGGCCACAGGCGCGCCAGCAGGAAGACGCCCGCCTTCACCATCGTGGCTGAATGCAGATAGGCCGACACCGGCGTCGGCGCCGCCATCGCATGCGGCAGCCAGAAGTGGAATGGGAACTGGGCCGATTTTGTGAAGGCGCCGCCGAGGATGAGCAGCAGCATCGGCAGATAGAGGGGCGAGGCCTTGATCAGATCGCCTCGCTGCAGGATGACCGACAGGTCGTAGGATCCGGCGATGTTGCCCAGCATCAGCATGCCGGCGATCAGCAGCAGCCCGCCGCCGCCGGTGACGACCAGCGCCATCCGTGCGCCCTGCCGCGCCTCGGGCAGGTGCCGCCAATAGCCGATCAGCAGGAAGGAGGTCAGGCTGGTCAGTTCCCAGAACACCAGCAGGAGCAGGATGTTGTCAGACACGACGACACCGACCATCGCGCCCTGGAACAGCAGCAGATAGGCGTAGAAGCGCCCCATCGGGTCGTTGCGGCTGAGGTAATAGCGCGCGTAGACGATCACAAGCAGGCCGATGCCGAGGATCATCGTGGCGAAGAACAGGCCGAGGCCGTCGATGAAGAACGAGAACGACAGCCCGAGCTGCGGCAGCCAGTCCAGCCGCGCCTGGACGATCTCGCCACGATAGACGCCCGGCGCATGCGAAAGCAGCAGCGCGAGGGCGAGCAACGTCGCCAGGCCCGTTACCACGGCGCAGACATTCCGGCCCGAGCGGATCGTCAACGGTGGAAAGACTGCCGCGAAGAACGGCACCAGCGGGATCAGCCACAAATTCATCTACAAATGATTCCGATCACAATCTTGCAAACCATTCAGCCGCTACCGCATCCTCAGAGCGCTTGCCTCACCAAACTGATGATCAGAGTGGAAGATAACAACTCTAACCCCAGTTTTGATCGCGTTTATAAATCCGGACATCAAGTGGAAATTCCTGATATCAATATGGCGAATCCAAATACTGTAAGCATCAGAATTAACGCTGGAAACAATGCAGATACTGTGACCCTTGACACCGTTGGATGGGACTCTCCGTTTTTACTGGAACGGAATTCAAATAAGAGCCCAAATGCAGAAGCTATCATTCCAATGGCGAGAAATAACATGAATATCCTCTAGATGACTATTGACATTGAAAGACCGAGGCGGCCAGCCGATGAGCATCGAGGGGGTGAAATTCGATTAGCGCAGCCAGCGTTTGGCTGAGGCCGCCAGACCCTTGGTGGTGCGAGGAAAAGCTTCTCGGAAAGTCTCGGACCGGAGTTCTGCGGGCTCAATGCACGTGCTGAGCCAGCGCCAGGCAGCCGCAGCGGACTGTCAGGCATCAAGCAACACGATGATTTAAGGTTGGGCATCAGTCATGGGTGTCCGCGCTGGCGGCCCGACCAGCGTTACCCTGCCCGCCCACGGTAAGGAGCGGAGCACCCGCCAAACTTATATGGTTGTTGGCTGTAACCTGCAATGGGTGCGGATGAGGTATTTGCCCGCCGATAGCCTAGTGAGCGCTCCTCAACCGCAAGGCCTGGCCTGCTGCGGGTTTCGTGGACACCGAGATTAGGTGTTTCATGACGCTGGAGGTGGCGTATGCAGCGGCGACGATTTGGGCGTGAGTTCAAGATCGAGGCGGTTCGCCTGATCAGGAAACGCGGGGTGAGCGTCGCGCAGGCGTCTCGGGATCTGGAGGTCCATGAGAACGTGCTGCGCAAATGGGTGAAGGAGTTTGCCGCCGATCCAGGGCAGGCGTTTTCTGGACAGGGTCATGTGAAGCCCGAGCAGCTTTAGATCGAGCGGCTGCGGCGTGAGGTGGCCAAGCTCAAGGCGGAGCGCGATATCCTAAAAAAGGCCGCAGCCTACTTCGCGAGGGAAGCGATATGAGGTTCGCTTTCATCGCGAGGCACCGGAGCATCTGGCCGGTGGCATGGCTTTGCGAAGCGCTGGATGTCTCCCGCTCCGGGTTCCATGCCTGGCTGACGCGCTCGCCGAGCCAGCGCTCCGTGGACGACGAGGTGGTTGGCGCCAAGGTCTATGCGAGCTTCAAGGCGAGCGACCGGACCTATGGCGCTCGCCGTGTCTGGCGTGATGTGCTGGCTGACGGCGTCTCTTGCGGCTTGCACAAGATCGAGCGCCTGATGCGGATGCAGGCCTTGCGGGCGCGTCCCCGGCGTCGTGGCCTTCCGAAGGACGAGGGAGCACGACTGACCTCGGTCATCGCGCCCAACGTTCTCGATCGTCAGTTTACTGCGACCCGGCCGAACCAGCGCTGGATCGCCGATTTCACCTATGTCTGGACGGCGGAAGGCTGGCTTTATGTGGCTGCCGTGATCGACCTGTTCTCGCGGCGCGTCGTCGGCTGGTCGATGAAGGCCGAAATGACGGCCGCGCTCGTGACAGACGCGCTGGTCATGGCGATCTGGCGCCGCGGCAAGCCCGACGCCCTGCTGCACCACTCGGATAGTAAATAGATCGAGGCCAGTTCCCGGGCGG
>NZ_LSKN01000201.1:0-23310 GCF_001557075.1 Methylobacterium sp. CCH7-A2 | reverse complement strand
CGTTCAGGCCGAAAATCCACCTATGCCCGGTGTCCAGATTTCCCGAGCCAACTCTCTCCCTCCCGCGATCTTCAGCCTTGCCGACCCGCCGAGTGCAGTTAGGACGCTGGCTCGTCGCTTACGCAGCAGGTCGGGCTAGGCCTTGACGATGTGGGGGCGCTGAACGCCCGCCCTGTGGCAGGCGTTCCGGGTGTCGAGGATGAGGGGTACTGCGTCGGCAATGGCTGCATAGTCCAGGCCGTCATGGTCGGTTGCGATCAGGGCCGCGTCATGGTGGCCGGCGAGCGCTTCATCCCAGGACACGCCGCGCCGACCATGCAGGCTGGCATGCTCGCGCATCGGCGGCAATTGCGCCACGAAGGGGTCGTGGAAATCGACGGTCGCCCCCCTGCCCTCGATCAACTCGATCAGGCTGAGCGCCGGGCTCTCGCGCACATCGTCGACATTCTTCTTGTAGGCGACGCCCAGCACGAGGATGCGCGAGCCATTGAAGCCACGCCGGTGGATCTGGTCCAGAGCTTCGCCCAGTCTCGCCATCACATAGCGCGGCATGGCGGTGTTGACCTCGCCGGCAAGCTCGACGAAGCGGGTGGAGAGACCGAATTCGCGCGCCTTCCAGGTCAGGTAGAACGGGTCGATCGGGATGCAATGGCCGCCGAGCCCGGGGCCGGGATAGAAGGGCATATAGCCGAAGGGCTTGGTCTTGGCGGCCTCGATCACCTCCCAGACATCGATCCCCATGGCGTCGAAGACGACCTTGAGCTCGTTGACCAGCGCGATGTTGACGGCCCGGAAAATGTTCTCGGTCAGCTTCACGGCCTCGGCCGTCTCGATGGTCGAAACCGGCACGGTGTGCTGGACCACCTCACCATAGAGCGCCATCGCCAGCCTCAGGGCCTCGGGTCCGTCGCCCCCGACGACTTTCGGGATCGACGCGGTGGCGAAGTCGATGTTGCCGGGGTCCTCGCGTTCCGGCGAATAGGCGAGGAAGAAATCGCGACCCGAGACCAGCCCGCCCTGCTCCAGGATCGGCTTCATCACCTCCGCCACGGTGCCGGGATAGGTCGTGCTTTCGAGCACGATCAGCTGGCCCGGCCGCAGGGTCCGGGCGATCTGGCGTGTCGTCTCGGCGACGTAGCTGAGATCGGGCTCGCGCTGGCGCGTCAGCGGCGTCGGCACGCAGACCAGGATGGCGTCCATCTCTCCCAGCCGAGAGAAGTCCGTCGTGGCGTCGAACCGGCCTTGCGCACGAAAAGCGGCGAGCCCCGCACCGTCGATATGGCGGATATAGGAGCGGCCAGCCGCCAAGATCTCGATCTTGGTCGGGTCGATGTCGAAGCCGAGCACGCCGTGTCCGCTCGTGACGATGGCCTGCGCGAGGGGCAACCCGACATAACCCAGCCCGATCACGCCGACGCGCGATCGGCCCTTTCGGAATCGCTCTTCGAGTACGGCCGCGTCGACGAGCGGCCCTTTCGCGGTGGCCGAGCTATCCATCATCAGTGGCATTTCCGATTCCGCGACGACGCCCGAGGAGGGCGCAGCCGTACCCGGTAACGCGCCACCCCTATCACGCGCAAGCAAGGTCGCCATTGGCAGAAGACCCCCGATCGCGTCGATCCGATGTCGGGGAGAGCGCCCATCCGTCGCGCGCCTCCGACACGCGGAGCCCAAAGCGGTCCGAACGAGCGCCTTGCGGCCGTCGTCAGACGGCGATGCCGCATCTCGCCAGCTCCGCCCTCAGATCGACCGGCTCGACGAAATGGATGCCCTGCATGCCGAGCGCGCGGGCGGTCTCGATGTTCTTGGCGCTGTCGTCGATGAAGACGCAGTCTTCGGCCGCGAGATCGTAGCGCTCCAGCAGGATCCGGTAGATCGCCGGGTCGGGCTTTATGACGCGCTCATGGGCCGAGACGACGACGCCGTCGAAGCTCTGCAGGAAGGGAAAGCGGATCAGGCACTCGGCCCATTTCTCGCGCGAGAAATTGGTGATGGCGTAGACCTTCTCGCCGCGCGCCTTCAACGCCTCCAGCACCGCGACGCTGTCCTCGATCATACCGGGCACCGCCTCGTGCCAGCGCTCGTCATAGGCGCGGATCTGCGCTTCCCATTCGGGATGGCTGGCGACCAGCAGCGCCACGCCCTCCTCCCAGCTGCGGCCGCGATCCTGCTCCAGGTTCCAGGCGGAGGTGCAGACGTTCTGCAGGAACCACTGGCGCTTAGCCTCGTCGGGGATCATCTCGCGATAGACCCGGAACGGGTCCCAGCGGATGAGGACGTTGCCAACGTCGAAGACTGCGGTAGGCATGGTGGCTTTCCCCTTCACGGCCGAGGCTCACGGGCTTGTGTGCGCCGCGATGAGACAAAGGCCCGAACTCTCGCGTATCGCAAGCACGCAGATCGCATGAGGAGACCGGCATGATCGGATGGTTGCCATGGCTGGACCGGCAGGGACGCCTGTCCGGCCTGCGGCTCGGCGTCTTCCTGCTCGTGCTGCTGCCTGCGCTGATCCTCGCTGCGGAGGCCTGGACCGGGCAGCTCGGCTCCAAACCCTGGACGCGGGCCGTGCACGACACCGGCACCTGGGCGGTGCGGCTTCTGCTGGTGACGCTCGCGGTCTCGCCGCTGCGGCGCATCCTCGACTGGGGCAAGCTGATCGGGGTGCGGCGGATGCTCGGCCTTTCCGTGCTGGCCTATGCGGGCGCGCATCTGGCGCTCTACTGCATCGACCTCGCCTTCGACTGGGGGCTGATCCTCTCCGAGATCGTCAAGCGCTTCTATCTGGTCGTCGGCATCACGGCGCTGGCCGGGCTGGTCGCGCTCGGCATGACCTCGACGGACGGCATGATCCGGCGGATGGGCGCGCGCCGCTGGCAGAGCCTGCACAATCTCGTCTATCCCGTTATGCTGCTGGCCCTGCTGCATTTCGCGCTGCAGTCGAAGATCGACGTGACCCAACCCGTGCTGATGAGCGGACTGTTCGGCCTGTTGATGGTCTATCGGCTGCTCGACCGCTTCAAGGTGGCCCTGACCCCATCGGTGCTGGTCGCGGCGGCACTCGCGACGGGGCTCGCGACGGCCCTGTCCGAGACCGCCTGGTATGCCTTCGCCACCGGAGCCTCCGCCTGGCTGGTCTTCCAGGCCAATGGCGACATTCTCGTCTATCAAGATCTGGCCTCGCTGCGCCCCGGTCATTGGGTTGCGCTGGCGGGGCTCGCGATCGCCGCCATGGGCGCCGTCCGCCAGCGCCGGGCGGACCGTCCCCGCCGCGGCCGCAGCTCGGAGGTGGCGAGCGCCGCCCGGTGAGCATCGCCCCTGCGCTCAGCCGGGTTGGCAGGCCGGGACACAGGCTCTAACCCTGTGACATGCCAGATGATCCTCACGCCCAACCGGTAGCCGACGTCGCCAGGGCAGAGCTCGCCGCGGAGGGTGTCGAGCCGGCGGCGGAGCGCAACTCGCCCTTCGTGCCGCTGCGCCAGCCGATCTTTCGGGCGGTCTGGATCGCCAGTCTGGCCTCGAATTTCGGCGGGTTGGTGCAGATGGTCGGCGCCTCCTGGATGATGACGGCGATCGCGGATTCGCCCGACATGGTCGCCCTCGTCCAGGCCTCGACGACGCTGCCGGTAATGCTGTTCTCGCTGAGCGCCGGCGCGCTCGCCGACAATTACGACCGCCGGCGGATCATGCTGACCGCGCAGGGCTTCATGCTGGCGGTTTCGGTGCTGCTCGCGGCCGCGGCCTTGCTGAACCTGATGACGCCCTGGCTGCTGCTCGGTTTCACCTTCCTGATCGGCTGCGGCACAGCGCTGAACAACCCGGCGTGGCAGTCATCCGTCGGGGACATGGTGCCGCGCCGCGACGTTCCCGCCGCCGTGACGCTCAACAGCGTCGCCTTCAACATCGCCCGCAGCGTCGGGCCCGCGATCGGCGGCGCCATCGTCGCGGCGGCCGGTGCGGTCGCGGCCTTCGTCCTGAACGCTTTCAGCTATATCGCGCTGATCACGGTGCTGGCGCGCTGGCAGCCGCCGAAGGTCGAGCGCGTGCTGCCGCGCGAGACTCTGCTGATCGCGATGGGCGCCGGGGTGCGCTATGTCGCGATGTCCCCGAACATCCGCAGCGTCATCCTGCGCGCGTTCGCCTATGGCTTCGGCGGCATCGTGGCGCTGGCGCTGCTGCCGCTGATCGCGCGCGATCTCGTCCAGGGCGGGCCGCTCGTCTTCGGCATCCTGCTCGGCGCCTTCGGGGCCGGCGCCGTCGTCGGCGCGTTCCTGAGCGCGCGGCTGCGCCGGATGCTCTCGACCGAATCCCTGGTGCGGGCGACCTTCGGCGCCAATGCGCTGGCAGCCGCGCTGATCGGTATCAGCACGACACTCTGGCTGACGCTGCCGGCACTGGCCGTGGCCGGCGCCTGCTGGGTGATGACGCTCTCGACCTTCAACGCGACGGTGCAGCTCTCGGCGCCGCGCTGGGTGGTCGGGCGGGCGCTGGCGATCTACCAGATGGCGGCCTTCGGCGGGATGGCCGGGGGCAGCTGGGTCTGGGGTCAGGCGGTTCTCCATTTCGGCCCGGAACAGGCGCTCCTGCTCGCCGCCTTCGCCCTGCTGGCGGGCGCGGCCTTAGGCTTCCGCTACCGGCTGCCGCCTTTGGAAGCGCTCAATCTCGACCCGCTCAGCCGCTGGCGCGAGCCGAAGGTCGCCGTCGACATCGAACCCCGCAGCGGCCCGGTGATCGTCACCATCGAATGGCTGATCCGCGAGGAGGACGTGGTCGAGTTCCTCAAGGCGATGGCGGAGCGCCGTCGTATCCGCCGCCGCGACGGCGCCCGGCACTGGACGCTGCTGCGCGACCTGACCGATCCCGAACTCTGGATCGAGCGTTACGACACACCGACCTGGGTCGAATATGTCCGGCAGGCGCAGCGCATCACCCAAGCGGATGCCGAGATCACCGACCGCGTCCGCGCCCTGCACAAGGGGCCGAACCCGCCGGTCGTCCACCGTATGATCGAGCGCGAGACGGCGACGCTGCCGCGCGGCCTGCCACCGCAGCAGATCCGGGACGCCTAGGGCGGCCCGGGCTGGGCGACGCCCTCAGCCGTGGATCCAGAGACCGGCCAGGCCGAACAGGCCGACGACGATCCGCCACCAGGCGAAGGGGGCGAAGCCGCGCTTGGAGACGAAATCGAGGAAGCTGCGCACCACGATCAGGGCCGAGACGAAGGCCGCGATGAAGCCGACCGTGATCAGGGTGACGTCGTCGACCGTCAGCGTCTTGTAGTTCTTCAGCAGGTCGTAGGCGAAGGCGCCCGCCATGGTCGGCATGGCGAGGAAGAAGGAGAATTCCGCGGCGGCGCGCTTGCTGGCGCCGAGCAGCATGGCACCGACGATGGTCGAACCCGAGCGCGAAACGCCGGGCACCATCGCCAGGCACTGGATCAGCCCGATCTTCAGATACATCGCCAGCGGGAAGGTGGTGGCGTCCTGATGCTTCTCCTCCAGTTCCAGATCGTCGACGACGAGCAGGATGAGGCCGCCGGCGATCAGCGTGCAGCAGACGATGACGGGGTTGAACAGCACGCTCTTGATGAAGCCGTGCAGCAATGCGCCGATCAGCGCCGCCGGCAGGAAGGCGACGAGCACGCCGAGCACGAAACGCCGGGCCGCCGGGTCGCTCGGGAGGCGCAGCGCGATGTCGAGCAGGCGGCGGAAATAGACCAGCGTGATCGCCAGGATGGCGCCGAGCTGAACCAGAACCTCGAAGGACTTGCCGTTCGATTCGAAACCGAGGAAATGGCCGAGCAGCAGCAGATGCCCGGTGGAGGAGACCGGCAGGAACTCGGTGAGTCCCTCGACGATCCCGAGGATCAGCGCCTCGAACAGATTTTCCATGGCGGCTCGTCCTCGTCACTGTCCGGCGCATCCGCCCGGGGCCGTGGGCATCGATACGCCCAGCCCTTTGCGAATTGGTTACCAAAATCCCAACCGAACCATGGCGATTCCGGGACATTTGCGGCGCGGCGGGTTGTGAGGGCGGGCGCGCGGCCTTATAGCGGCGCCCTGCCCTCTGCGGACGATTTTTTCGTCCAGCGGCCCCGCTTCGGCCCCACCAGCCTGATTCATGAGTGCCATGGCGACCCTTCATCACTATCCGCTATGCCCGCATTCGCGCTTCATCCGTCTCGTGCTCGGGGAATTCGGCCTCGACGCCGCCCTCGTCGAGGAGCGGGTCTGGGAACGGCGGCGCGAATTCCTCGAGATGAACCCGGCCGGCACGACGCCGGTGTTCCGCGAAGACAGCGGACTCGCCGTTCCCGGAGCCGGCCCGATCGCCGAGTATCTCGACGAGACGCGGGGCCTCGCCCTGGCCGAGCGCAGGCTGCTGCCCGAGGGGCCGGGCCAGCGCGTCGAGGTGCGCCGCCTGCTCGACTGGTTCTCGATCAAGTTCAACGAGGAGATCACCGCTCCGCTCGTGCTGGAGAAGGTGATGAAGCGCTTCATGGGGCGCGAGGAAGGCGGCGGCCCGCCCGAGATGAGCGCCATCCGCGCGGCGCGTTCCAATGTGCGCTATCATCTGCGCTACATCGCCTGGCTGACGGCCAAGCGGAACTGGCTGGCCGGCTCCGAGCTGAGCTATGCCGACCTCGCCGCGGCGGCGCATCTCTCCTGCGTCGACTATCTCGGCGACGTGCCCTGGGACGAGGATGAAGCGGCGCGCGCATGGTATGCGAGGATCAAGTCGAGGCCGAGCTTCCGGCCGCTGCTGAGCGACCGGGTGCCGGGTATGGCGCCGAGCGCGCATTACGACGACCTCGACTTCTGAAGCCCGAGCGCCTCAAGCAGGCGGTCGTCGCCCGCGCCCTCGCGGAGGGCTTTTCCATCGTGCGCGTGGCTGGCGTCGACTCGATTCCGCAGGCGCCGGGCCGCCTCGCGGCCTGGCTGGAGCAGGGCCATCAGGGCGAGATGGCCTGGATGGAAGAGCGCACCGACCAGCGCGCCGCGCCGCGCCGGCTCTGGAGCGAGGCCCGCTCGGTCGTGATGCTCGGCATGAGCTATGCCCCCGAGGGCGATCCGCTGGCGGTGCTCGCCCATCCGGACAAGGCGGCGATCTCGCTCTATGCGCGCCGGCGCGACTATCACGACGTCATCAAGGGCAAGCTCAAGAGCGTCGCCGGGCTGCTCGCCGCCCAAGGCGGGGCCGACGTCAAGGTCTTCGTCGACACCGCCCCGGTGATGGAAAAGCCGCTGGCGCAGGCGGCGGGACTCGGCTGGCAGGGCAAGCACACCGTCCTGGTCTCGCGCCAGCATGGCTCGTGGCTCTTCCTCGGCGCGATCTACACCACAGCCGAGTTGACTCTGGACGCGCCTGAGACGGACCATTGCGGCTCCTGCCGGCGCTGTCTCGACATTTGCCCCACCGACGCCTTTCCCACGCCCTATCAGCTCGATTCGCGGCGCTGCATCGCCTATCTGACGATCGAGCATCCTGGCCATATCGATCCCGCGCTGCGGCCCGGAATCGGCAATCGCGTTTTCGGCTGCGACGACTGCCTGGCCGTCTGCCCCTGGAACAAGTTCGCGCAGGCCGCGCGCGAGACGCGGCTGTCGCTGCGCGACGAACTCGACGCGCTGCCGCTCGCCGATCTCGCCCGTCTCGACGACGCGGCGTTCCGGACGCTCTTCGCCGGCACGCCCGTGAAGCGCACCGGGCGCGACCGCTTCCTGCGCAATGTGCTGATCGCGATCGGCAACAGTGGCCGGACAGACCTCGCGGCGAGCGCCGTGGTACTGCTCGCCGACCCCTCGCCGCTGGTGCGGGCGATGGCGGTCTGGGCGCTGATCCGGCTCGATCCGCCGCAGGCCCTGACGCTTGCAGGCGGAGCGCTCGCGATGGAAAAGGACCCTGATGTGCGCCGCGAATGGCTGGCGCTGACGCCTGCCACGGATGCCGCCTCATGAAGCTCCTGATCCTCGGCGTCGGTTATTCCGCCGGTTTCTTCGCCCGCGAGGCGCTGGCCCGCGGCTGGGAGGTCACCGGGACGGTTCGCACAGCCGAGAAGGCTGAACGGCTGAGCCGAGATGGCATCCGCACTCTCGTCTTCGACGGGTTCGCCGTCTCCTCGTCGCTGGCGACCGCAATCGCCGAGGCGGAGGCCGTGCTGGTCTCGGTTCAGCCTGGAGAAGCCGGCGATCCCGCGTTCCAGGCGCTTGGACCTGCCCTGGAGGTGGCGCCTGCGCTCCGCTGGATCGGCTATCTCTCGACCATCGGCGTCTATGGCGACCATGGCGGCGCCTGGATCGACGAGGACACGGCACCGCGAGCGAGCTATCGCTCGCAACTGCGCCTGCAGATCGAGCGCGACTGGCTGGCGCTGGGTGAGCGGAGCGGCAAGGCCGTGCAGATCTTCCGGCTCTCGGGCATCTACGGGCCCGGCCGCAACCCCATCGTGAAGCTGCGGACCGGCACGGCGACGCGGCTGGTCAAGCCCGGCCAGGTGTTCAACCGCATCCATGTCGACGACATCACCGGCATCCTGATGGCCTCGATCGCGGCCCCGCGTCCGGGCGCGATCTACAACGTCACGGATGACGAGCCGGCGCCGCCCCAGGACGTCGTGGTCCATGCCGCGGCGCTGGCCGGGCTGACGCCGCCGCCCGAGACACCCTTCGATCCGGCGAAGCTCTCCCCGATGGCGGCGAGCTTCTACGGCGAGAACAAGCGTGTCTCGAACGCGCTGGTGAAGCGCGAATTCGGCTATGCCTTCCGGTATCCGACCTATCGCGAGGCGCTGCCGGTGCTGCTCGCCGGGGGCGACTGATCGCCGACCAGCCGGGTCAGGCGGCGTAGCGCTGCCCCTCATCGCCGTAATAGGCGACATAGCGCTGGTCGATCGCCTCGACCGGCAGGATCACCAGCACATCGGTGGTGCCGAACTGCCGGTCGATCACGGCGCCGGTGCCGAAGCGGGCGCCCAGCCGCAGATAGCCCTTGATCAGTGGCGGCATCTGCTTGAGCGCCAGCTTGGCGTCGACCATCTGCGCCGGCAAAACATCCATCGCCACATGGCGGCCGCCATGGGCGCGCGCGCTCCATTCGCCCTCCGCCCGGGCATGGTGATGGAGGAAGCTCAACGGCAGGGCCAGATCTTCCGGATCGGTGCCGTCGAAGCTGGCGCAGCCGAACATCGCGTCGATGCGGTGGTGGCGGATATAGGCCCAGATGCCGTGCCAGAGCAGCTCGACGGTCTTCTTGCTGCGATAGGGCTCGAGGACGCAGGAGCGCCCCAGCTCGAGGAAGCGCTTGCCGGGATGGCGGGCGATCAGCGGCGCGAGATCGAACTCGCTCTGGGTGTAGAAGCCGCCGAGTCGCAGGGCCTCATCCTGCCGCATCAGCCGGTAGGTGCCGACGATCTTCGGCTTGACGCCGCCGAAGCGGCCGCGCGCCGCATGGTCGATGACCAGCAGATGGTCGCAGGCCGCATCAAAGCGGTCGGCATCGCGCCGGAACATCCGCGAGACCACGTCGGGCTTCGCAGACATCTCCTGGTAGAAGACCCGGTAACGCAGGCGCTGCGCCCGCCAGACCTCGCTGGGGCCGCGCGCGAGCCTGACTTCGAGCGAGCCGCTGCGGCCGAGCGTCCCGGCGAGAGGGTCCGACTGAGCCGGCTGAAGGCCAAAACGACGTATCGTTTCGCCACCGATGCGGCGCAGGGGCGCCAGGCCGGACGCCAGGAGGCCCACCGCCACGGCATTGCGAGCCGGCTCTCGGAGGCGTCCTTGGAGGTCGGGTGCCATGGTCGTCTTGTCCCCCGGGCCGCACGTTCTGGCAATGGGCCGGATATGCGCCCGCCATCTGACGGGTTCGCGACGGAACTGCGACGAAGTGGTGACGTAGCGCTAGGCGGAGCGGCTGAGCGGATGCGACGCAGCGACGCGGTCCAGCCAGCGCTGCAGCGCGGCGCGCTCCAGAGGCTTAGCCAGGCAATCATCCATACCCGCCGCGAGCGCCGCAGCGCGATCTCCGTCGGACACATTGGCGCTGACGGCGACCAAAGGCAGCGGCGCGCGGCCGGGCCCCTCTTTCTCTCTCGACCGGACGGCGCGGGCGACGGCGAGGCCGTCCATCCCCGGCATGCGGATGTCGAGCAGGACGAGGTCGAAACAGGGACCGTCGCCAGCGAACCCGGCCTCGATCGCGGCCAGCGCGCGGGATCCATCGGGCGCCCAAACGGCCGCGCAGCCGAAACGCTCCAAAGTGCGGGTGGCCAGCAGGGCGTTGATCTCGTTGTCCTCGGCCACGAGCACCGACAGGCGCGGGCGGGACGGCGGCGGCGGCGAGGCCGCCGGCTCGGCCGCGACCGCCGAGAGCACCGGGCGGGGCGAGAGCCGCTGATAGAGCGAGCGGGCGCGGACGGGTTTGACCAGGAAGCCCGTGAAGCCGGCTTCACGCGGCGAGCCGAACTGACGTCGCTCCAGCGGCGAAAGCATGATCAGGCAGTCGGCGACGCCGGCGCGGCGCGCCTCGGCGGCAAGCGCGATCGCCTCGGTCCGCCCGATCTCCTGGTCGATCAGCGCCGCGTCGCAGGACGCAGGGTCGCGCAGCAGCGCCCGCGCCTCCTCGGCATCGCTCGCCACGAGCGCGTCTCCGCCCGCGGCCCGGATGATCTCGCGCAGGAACCCGGCGCCGAAGGGCGCGCCGGACACGACGAGCACACGCTTGCCGCGCCAGTCCGGCAGGGCCGCGGTCTCTGTCGCTTCGGAAGCCTCCAGCGGCAGGCGGACGCGGAACAGGGAGCCGCCGCCTTCCCGGCCCTCGACCCCGACGCAACCGCCCATCAGCGCGGTGAGCCGGCGCACGATGGCGAGCCCGAGGCCGGTCCCTTCATGACGGCGCGCGGGCGAGACATCGGCCTGCTCGAATTCCTCGAAAATCGCCTGCCGCCGCTCCTCCGGGATGCCGGGGCCGGTATCGGCAACGTCGATGACAACCATCCCGTCGTCGCGGCTGATGCGGATGCCGACGCCGCCCCGGTCGGTGAACTTGATCGCGTTGCCGACGAGGTTCAGCAGGATCTGCCGGATGCGGTCGCGATCACCGACGAGATGCGTCGGCAGATCGGGCGCGAGATGGGGAGCGAGTTCGATGCCCTTGACCTGGGCGCGCGGGGCCATCAGCTCCGAGACGGTCTCGACCAGCACGCCGAGATCGAAGGGCTCGTTGGCGAGTTCGAGTTTGCCGGCTTCCACCTTGGAGAAGTCGAGGATGTCGTCCACGAGGCCGAGCAACGCCTCGCCCGAGGTTCGCAGAGCCCTGACATAGGTCGTCTGTTCGGCGTCGAGACCGGTGTCGCCGAGCAGATCGGCCATGCCGAGGATACCGTTGAGCGGCGTGCGGAATTCATGGCTGACGGTGGCGAGGAAGCGCGACTTCGCCTCGTTGGCGCTCTCGGCTCGGGCGCGGGCCTCGACCAGCTCCTGCTCGGCTGCGATCCGGGCGGTGATGTCACGCCCGACGCGCTGCAGCACACTCTGGCCGAGCGCGACGGGCACAACCGTCTCGACCCAGGAGATCCAGCGCTCGCCCTCCGGGGTCGCGAGGCACTCGTCGAAGACGCGGGCGCCACCTTCCAGCGCCTGGGCGGGTCGCGAAGCGACGAGCCGCGGCTGGGCGAGGGAGCCGACGATCTGCGTCTCGTCGAGCCCCAGCAGGGCGGCATAGGCGCCGTTGGCATAGACGATGCGGGCGCCGTCGCGCCGCACGATCAGGTCACCCTGCGCCTCGATCAGGCTGCGATAATGCTCCTCGCTGTCTGCGAGCGTCCAGAGGCGGTCATTCAGCGCCTCGACGTCACTGGCGAGTTCGGCCGCCTGCCGGACGATGCGCTCGCGCTGGCGCAGCAGCAGGACGGCCGCGACTGTCGCGAACACGGCAAGCACCACCAGCGAAATCGCGGCCCAGGAGGAAGAGGAAGAAAAATCCATGCCGCCACACTAGCAGCGGCCTGTTGAGGAAAGGTTGGCCGAACGCGCGAATGCAAGGGCTCGTTGAGGGCATTTCGTTAACCACCCCGCCCGCAGCCGCCAGGAGCCCGCGGCGACGCCGTCAGGCCGCCTGGACGCCGTCAGGCTGCTTGCGCGACCTGGTCGCTGCGCGTGCGGTAGGACAGGGCTTCTGCCAGATGGATGCGCCCGACCTTCGCCTCGCTATCGAGGTCGGCCAGCGTCCGGGCAACCTTGAGCACGCGGTGATAGGCCCGTGCGGTCAGTCGCATGGCGTCGGCGGCGTCGCGCAGCAAGGCGAGGCCGGCATTGTCGGGCCGGGCGATCTCGTCCAGCACCGGCGCGGGACAGGCCGCGTTGGTGGTGACGCCGCTCAGGCCCAGCGCCTCGAAACGGGCTGTCTGCAGGCGACGCGCCGCCGCAACGCGGGCGGCGACCTCCGCAGACCCCTCGCTCGCCGCCGGCAGGATCAGGTCGGCGGCGGTGACCGCGGGCACGTCGATGGCGATGTCGATCCGGTCCAGCATCGGACCGGAAATCCGGCTCTGGTACTGCGCCATGCAGCGCTCGTTCTGCTGGCGGCGGCAGGCGTAGCCGGGTTCCGTCGCCTTGCTGCAGCGACAGGGGTTCATCGCCGCGACAAGCTGGAAGCGGGCGGGATAGACGGCGCGGTGATTGGCCCGCGAGATCAGCACGTCGCCGGTCTCCATCGGCTGACGCAGCGCGTCCAGCGCCTGCGCTTGGAACTCGGGCAACTCGTCGAGGAAAAGCACGCCATGATGGGCGAGCGAGACCTCGCCGGGCTTGGCCTGCAACCCGCCGCCGACGAGAGCCGCCATCGAAGCTGAGTGATGCGGGGCGCGGAAGGGCCGCCGATCGGTCAGGGCGCCCTCGGCGAGATGGCCCGCCACCGAGAGGATCATCGAGACCTCGAGAAGCTCGCGCGGACCGAGCGGCGGCAGGATCGAGGGCAGCCGGCTCGCCAGCATCGATTTGCCGGCCCCGGGCGGGCCGTTCATCAGGAGGTTGTGGCCGCCGGCCGCGGCGATCTCGAGGACGCGCTTGGCGCTTTCCTGGCCCTTGATGTCGGCGAGATCAAGCAGCGGACCCGCCTGGCGGGCCACCGCCGGCTCCGGCCGCGCCATGACCTGCGTGCCCTTGAAATGATTGGCGAGCTGGATCAGCGAGCGGGGCGCGAGGATGTCGATATCGGCCGCCGCCCAGGCGGCTTCCGGCCCGCAGGCATGGGGGCAGATCAGTCCCTGGCCGCGGCCATAGGCGGCGATCGCCGCCGGCAGCACGCCGGCGACCGCGGTGATCGAGCCATCGAGCGCGAGTTCGCCGAGCACGGTGTAGCCCGCGAGCGCATCGGCCGGAATGGCCCCGATCGCCGCCATCACGCCGAGCGCGATGGGAAGATCGTAATGGCTGCCTTCCTTGGGCAGGTCGGCCGGGGCGAGGTTGACCGTGATGCGCTTGGCCGGCAGGGCGAGACCCGAGGCGATGAGGGCCGAGCGGACGCGCTCCTTGCTCTCGCCCACCGCCTTGTCCGGCAGGCCGACCAGGATGAAGTTGACGCCGCCGGGCGTGACCTGCACCTGGACATCGACGGCGCGTGCCTCGATGCCCTCGAACGCCACCGTCGCGACCCGCGTCACCATCAGCGCCACCCCAGCCCCGAAACGAGGCTAGCGGAGCTTCAGGCTGCGCGCAAGAACATATCAGGAACTCAAGCGGGGGCGGACGGGCTCCGGCGCGCCACGACCTGCCGCAACAGGACGGGCGCGGCGATGACGAAACCGGTCAGCACGCTGGTCGGCGTCGCCAGGATCATCGGCAGGGCGGCGAGTGCGATCAGGAGCCGCTCCCACATCGCCAGCGGCGCCAGGAACCAGCCGGCGAAGGCGGCCGAGAGCAGGGTGATGCTGGCGATGCAGGACGCCGTCGAGCCGACGAGCTCCGTCCAGGTGAAGCCCGGCGCCATGATCAGCATCGAGGGCGAGAACACGAAGACGAAGGGCACCAGCACCTTGCCGAGAGCCAGACGGAACGCCGTGTTGCCGGTCTTGAACGGGTCGGCCCCGGCCATGCTCGCCCCGGCATAGGCGGCGATCGCGACCGGCGGCGTGATGTCCGCCAGCACGCCGTAATAGAACACGAAGAAATGCGCCACGAGCGGGTTGACCCCGAGCATGCCGAGCGCGGGCGCGGCGACCGTGACCATGATGATGTAATTCGCCGTCGTCGGCACGCCGCAGCCGAGCAGGATGCAGACCAGACCGGTCAGCAGCAGCGTGAAGAATAGCGTCGCGCTCTTGAGGTCGAAGGGGAAGAACGGGATCAGTCCCGAGACGCCACGCGCCCACTGATCGGCAAGCGAGGTGACGATCCAGGAAATCTTGAAGCCGACGCCGGTCAGCGTGACCACACCGACGATGATGCCGACAGTGGCTGCGGCCGCGCCGACGCCGATGGCGTATTTCGCACCGAGGATGAAGGCGTCGATCATGTCGTCGACGCGCTTGCGTCCTTCCGCCGATTTCATCAGCACGCCATGGGCCATGATCAGGAAGGCTGCGGCCGTGAAGGCGAAGTTGACGCCCGGCACGCGCAGGAACTCGGTCGGCGCGGCGATGCCGATCGCCAGCGCGAAGGCCAGCGCCGAGGCGGCACGGTACTGCGCCAGGCCGACGAGCATGCAGCCGGTGATGCCCCAGAAGGCGGCGAGATAGGGCGTATAGCCGGTGAACAGCACCATGATCAGCGCGAATAGCGGCGCGATCGTCGGCCAGTCGCGGGCGAAGACCTCGGAGAGCTTCGGTGCGTCGGCATCGGTCATGCCCTTCATGCCGTTCTTGCGCGCCTCGAAATGCACCTGCATCAGGACGCCATAGAAATGCATGAAGGCCGGGATGATCGCCGCGATGACGATCGAGGCATAGGGAAGGTTGAGGAACTCGACCATCAGGAAGGCGGCCGCGCCCATGATCGGCGGGGTGATCTGGCCACCGGTGGCCGCGGTCGATTCCACTGCCGCCGCGAAATGGCGGCGATAGCCGAGGCGGATCATCATCGGGATCGTCAGGGAGCCGACCGTCACAGTGTTGGCGACCGAGGAGCCCGAGATCATGCCGAACAGGGCCGAACCGAAGATCGAGACCTTGGCCGGGCCGCCGGCGAAGCGCCCGGCCACCGCCGCCGCGACGCCGAGGAAGAGCCGGCCGAGGCCGATCCGGGTCGCGAGCACGCCGAACAGGACGAAATGGAAGACGTAGGTGGCGACCACGCCGAGCGCGACGCCATAGACGCCCTGGCTGGTCAGGTAGAGATGGTTGATCAGGTTCGACCAGCTTGCGCCGGGATGCAGGAAGATGCCGGGAAACCAGTTGCCGAAGATCGCGTAGGTCATCGCGAAGAGCGCGATCAGCGGCAGGCCCCAGCCGATGGCGCGGCGCGTTGCCTCGATCATCAGGACGATGGTGATCGTGCCCATGGCGACGTCGAGCGTCGAGGGGTTGCCGACGCGGAACACCATGTCCTCGAAGATCCAGGGGACATAGAGGCTGGAGACCGCCACCGCGACGGCGAAGACCCAGTCATAGAGCGGGACGCCGCCCGGCCGCAGCAGCGTCGAGGGATGGACAATGGCCGACTGGCTCTTGCGGGCGGAGAAGACCAGGAAAATCAACCCCAGCACGAAGGCGAGGTGGATGCCGCGATGGGTCGTCTCGCGCAGCAGCCCGAAGCCGGCGGTGTAGTAATGGAAGGCCGAGAGGGCCAGCAGCAGCCCGCCGATGATCAGCGCGGTGCCATGCGGCACCTTGCGGAACTGCATCTCGGGATCGAGTTCCTCCTCGAGCTTGGCGAGTTCGGCGGCGGAGGGCTGGCTGGTCATGGGCGGGGGTTCGCTTGTTGGAACATCAAATGAGCGCGCCGTCATTCCGGGCTCGCAGACCCGGAATGACGGCGCGTTTGGTGTGGGCGCTGATGCGCCCGCTTACTTCAGCAGGCCGGCTTCCTTGTAGAACCGCTCGGCGCCGGGATGCAGCGGCACGCCCTGCAGGCCGTTGAGCGCGGTCGCCTTCTGGATGGCCTTGCCCTTGGCGTGGCCGGCATCGAGCGCGGCGCGGGTCTTGTCGCTCCAGAGCGCCTTGGTCACGGCATAGACGGTGTCGGCCGAGATCTTGGACGAGGTCATCCAATGGGCACCGACGGCAACCGTCTTGACCGCGCCGACATCCTTGTAGGTGCCGGCCGGAATCTCGTCGGCGGCGAAGAAGGGAAAGTCCTTGGCGAGCTTCTCGGCCGCCGCGCCGGTGATCGGCAGGATGTCGATGCCGGAGCCGGTCGAGGCGAGCTCCGAGATCGCCGCGGCCGGGAACCCGCCGGTGAAGAAGAAAGCGTCGACCGAGCCGTCCTTCATCTTCTCCGCCGCCTGGTTGGGCTTGAGATATTCCGGCGTGATGTCCTTCTCGCCGACGCCGAAGGCGGCGAGGATGGCCTTGGCGTTCAGCAGCGTGCCGGAGCCCGGCTCGTCGAGCGAAACCTTCTTGCCCTTGAGGTCCGCAACGCTCTTCACGTTCGAGGCCTTGCGGACGACGAGGTGGACGCTCTCGGGATAGAGGTTGGCGATCGAGCGCAGCTCCTCGACCTTGGGCTTGCCCTCGAAGACGCCGGTGCCGGAATAGGCCCAGAAGGCGACGTCCGCCTGCACGAAGCCGGACTCGGCCGCGCCACCGACGATCGCGTTGACGTTGGCGACCGAGCCGTTGCTGGCGACCGCGGTGGAGACGAGCTGCGGCGGGGACGAAATCGCGTTCGCGATCAGGCCGCCGATCGGATAATAGGTGCCGGCCGTGCCGCCCGTGCCGATGCGGAAGAAGGCCGGCGCCTGGGCCAGAGCGAGGCCGGCGGCGAGCGCGGCGCCGCCCAGAGCCAGGCCGGCGACGACGAATTTCGAACGAAGATGCAGTGACATGACAGGCTCCCGATGAAGGGAGGCACTGTCTTGGGCTTTGCCCTGCCAATCAACCGAAAAGTTAAGGCAAGGTTACCCCGTCAACATGCGGCCGTCACGGCGCGGCCGGCTGCCCCTTGCCCTTCTTGCCGCCACCGCCCTCTCCGGAGATGCGGTCCGTCCAGGCCATGACCAGTCCCGAGACGACGAAGACGACATGGACCACCACATACCACATCAGGTCGCGGTCGCTGGTGCCCTTCACATTCATGAAGGCCTTGAGCAGCTGGATGGCGGAGATCGCGACGATCGACGAGATCAACTTGAGCTTCAGGCCCGAGAAGTCGATCTTCGACATCCATTCCGGCCAGTTGCGGCTGGTGCCGGCATCGATCTTGGCGACGAAGTTCTCGTAGCCCGAGAAGATCACGATCACGATCAGCGAACCGGTGAAGGTGAGATCGATCAGCGCGAGCACGGCGAGGATGACCTCGGCTTCGGTCGCGGTGAAGACATGGGTGATGAAGTGCCAGGCCTCCTGCAGCGCCTTCAGCAGGAGGCCGGCGAGCCCGACGACGAGCAGCAGATAGAACGGCGCCAGTAGCCAGCGGCTGAAGGAGAGCGCGGCGCCGAAGCCGCGCGAAGCGGCCCCGCTCTCCGGGGCGGTCGCCGCCGTCTCGTCCATGCTCTCCCCCGCCATCGTTCTAGACCCCCCTCGTCCGGCAGCCGCATCTGCCACGGCCGTCGCCGCTGCGGCAAGCCGGCCGTTCAGGCGGCCGCGACGCCCACGCCGATCGGGCAGGACACGCCGGTGCCGCCGAGCCCGCAATAGCCGGCCGGGTTCTTGGCCAGATATTGCTGGTGGTAGTCCTCGGCGAAGTAGAAGGGCGGCGCATCGAGGATCTCGGTGGTGATCGGCCCATAGCCGCGCGCCGCCAGCGCCTGCTGATACGCCTCGCGCGAGCGTTCGGCCGCGGCGCGCTGGCCCGCATCCGTGACATAGATGCCGGAGCGGTATTGCGTGCCGACATCGTTGCCCTGGCGCATGCCCTGGGTCGGGTCGTGGCTCTCCCAGAAGGTCTTGAGCAGCGCCTCGTAAGGCAGCATGGCGGGATCGAAAACCACCATCACCACCTCGTTGTGGCCGGTGCGGCCCGAACAGACCTCCTCATAGGTCGGGTTCGGCGTGAAGCCCGCGGCATAACCCACCGCCGTCGTCCAGATGCCCTCGCCCATCTGCCAGAACTTGCGCTCGGCGCCCCAGAAACAGCCGAGCCCGAAGATCGCGACCTGCATCCCCTCCGGATAAGGGCCGGCGAGCGGGCGCTTGTTGACGAAATGGCGCTCGGCCGTCGGCAGCGGCGTATCGCGGCCGGGCAGGGCCTCATGGGCCTCGGGCAGGGCGGTCTTCTTGCGCAGGAAGAACATGGCGGGCTCCGTGTCGGGTTCCGCCAGGATATGGGGATCGGACGGCGTTTCCGACAGATGGCGCGCGGCGCCTTCCCCTTCACCGTCGCGTGACGATGCCGATGCCGGGCTCGGGCGGGGCGCCTAGCCGGAGCAGGAGGAAGCCGAGCAGCAGCGCGACCAGGGAGGCGGGCACCAGGAGCAATGTCGTCAGCACCGGATCCCAGACCCAGCCGGGAAGATGGCGCTCGACGACAGGCCGCAGCGCCTCGCCGCGCGCGCCCGACAGCGTCGTCACCGCAAGATCGACGGGGGTATAGCGCAAGCTGGAATTGGCGATGGAGCGGGCGCCGTCGATGACGAGGGAGACGAAGCCGGCCGCCACGAGCAGATAACCCAGAAGCCGCAGCAGAAACCGCACGCCCACCCTCCTTTCCCGAATCGGACCCTGCCCCGACGGCGCATTCCGCCCGGCGGCTGCCGCCCGCCGGATCTCCGCACGGACCGTCCCGATGTGCTCCTTCACCCGCCGCTTTGCAACGGGCCGCGGCGCGCCCGCCGCGCGAACTGTCGAGGGATGCGAGAACGCGCTTGAAAGAAACCCGCCCCGCGGTCATAAGCAGCGCGCCGGACAGGTGGCCGAGTGGTTGAAGGCGCACGCCTGGAAAGTGTGTATACGGGAAACCGTATCGCGGGTTCGAATCCCGCCCTGTCCGCCATTTGCGCAAATTGTCGAACGACTGCGACCCGTTACGAACCCTTGCGCTTCCGGATTGGCGGCATCAGGTGACCACGGCGGATGGCGATCATAAGCAGGATCACGCCAGCCGAGGTGCAGAATACAAGCGCGAAGATTGAATGCTCCATGCCGAACGCGCCACCGGTCAGCCATTCTGGCCCTGCGATCGCTGCCTTCAGCAGGCCTGGCTCGGTGACCGAGCCCGAGACGACGCCGGAGAAAACCGCCGATTGGAAATAGTTCCATCCCATATGCAGCCCCATACAAATCCAGAGGCGGCGCGTGACCATGTACGCAGCCGACAACAGAAGCCCGGCCTCAATGGAAATGTAGATCGCGCCACCGAGGGTTGCCGCGGGGTTCAGAAGGTGAAGCAAGCCGAACACGAGAGATGAGGCTGCGATGCCCGCCCAGCTTCCGAGCATGTCTTCAACGGACTGATGCAGGATGCCGCGAAAAAGGAGTTCCTCGAAGATGCCCGATTTGATTGCCAGGGCGAGATTGGGCAGCAGGAACATGACGGGGTTGACCCCCTCGACTTTGTAGTAGCCAAGCAGCATCAAGCTCACGGCGCATGCGGTATAGAGGCCTGCCCCGAGCAACGCGCCAAGAGCCCATTCACGGACAAGTCCGGGCGTTGAAAGTTCAGTCACGTCGCGGCGTTCGACAAACTTTCCGTAGGCAACGTAAAGCGCAATTGCGGACAGCCCGAGGACGCTCTGGATCAGCGTGCTCAGCAAGGGCGAAGCCCGATAATCATCCAGCCACGACTGGGCCCAGCCCATGAACTGTAGCATCGCAGCGCCCAGAACGATGAGGCGGAAAAGCGGCGATCGCAGAACGAGTTGCCAGATGGGAGTTTGGGCCTCAGCATTCGCATTCATGTCGTTGCCTCGCCCTCGTGATCCAGCAATGGCAGCATCGCGCGCCCGCGCACAGCAGAGACAACCTTGTTCTTCGTCGCGGCTCTCATGGCAGCCGATCTTTTCAGGACCTGAAGCCTCCCGCAAACACGTCGCGGTTCGCGCCAACTGGCTTTTCCTGACGTTTCAACGATGCCCTTTGGCTGCCAGCCCCTCCCCTGGACGCGAAGCCATGTGCCGGAGCCGGAGCAGAACGCTCGCATCCAGCTTCCCCTCTCCGCCATCCCGACATTGCTGAGCGACGCAGAGCGCCAACCACAGGGTCGGGGACGCCAGACCCTCTGCCATGGCTCGCCAAGCCGGGAGCGGCACCCTGTGGCCCCCTTTGTCGCGCATGTGCGGTCTC
Organism: Methylobacterium sp. CCH7-A2; assembly: GCF_001557075.1. Taxonomy (NCBI): domain Bacteria; kingdom Pseudomonadati; phylum Pseudomonadota; class Alphaproteobacteria; order Hyphomicrobiales; family Methylobacteriaceae; genus Methylobacterium; species Methylobacterium sp. CCH7-A2. The sequence continues at coordinate 2,942 of NZ_LSKN01000201.1, read as the reverse complement.
CCGGTGAACGTGGCCGCGGCGCGCGCGCAGGCGCGCGATCGTCGCCGGATCAAGGCCGCCGATCGCCGGCTCATTGATCGAGCCCGTAGGAACTCAGCCGCGGATCGAGTTCGAATTCATGGGCGAGGAAATCGATCATCGCGCGGACCTTGGGCGCCAGGAAACGCCGCGAGGGATAGACGGCCTGCGTCGGCAAGGGCTTCGGCTCGAAATCGGCAAGAATGACCGAGAGGCGGCCCGAGGCGATCTCGTCGGTGAAATGCCAGACCGGAACCACGCCGATGCCGAGACCGGCGAGCACTCCCTCGCGCACGCCCTCGGAGTTGTTGACGCGATAGCGCCCGGAGACCGTGACCGACACCGGTCCGTCGCGGCCCGAGAACTCCCAGCGATTGCCGGTCGCCAGCCGCGCATAGACGATGCAGTCATGACGGGCGAGATCGGCGGGCACGGCCGGCGTCCCGTGAGCGGCCAGATAGGCGGGGCTGGCGACGGTGACGCGCCGCGTCAGCCCGATCCGGCGCGCAATCAGGGATGGATCGATGATCGCGCCGATGCGGATGGCGAGATCGATGCCCTCCTCGACGAGATCGGTGAAACCGTCGTTCATGACGAGGTCGATGGTTACGCCCGGATGGCGCGCGAGAAAGGCCGGAAGCCGTGGAACGACATGAAGCCGGCCGAACACAACGGGGCAGGCCAGCCGCAGCAGCCCCGTCGGCGCGAGCCGCTGGCGCCCGACCGACCCCAGCGCCTGCTGCACGCTGTCGAGCGTCTGGCGCGCCTGCTCATAAAGAACGCGGCCATCCTCGGTGACGGCGAGAGCCCGCGTCGTCCGCTGAAACAGCAGCGCGCCGACCCGCTCTTCCAACGCCGCGATCTGACGCGAGATCGTCGGCTGGCTGGTGTTGAACTCGGCCGCCACGGCCGTGAAGGAGCCGGTTTCGACGACCCGCTGGAAGGTTTTGAACAGGGTCAGCAGATCGGACATTCATACATCTTACGTATCAATGTTCTGTCGACAAGGGGCGTTATCGGGTCGGAGTGAATGGCGCATGGTCCGGTCATGGAGCGGACGCAAGGGCCGCTCCCAACCCGGAGAGACCCCATGACCGCGTTCACGCTGCACACCGTCGAGACTGCTCCCGAAGCCGCCAAGGCCCAGCTCGCCGGCATCGAGAAGGCCTGGACCTTCATCCCGAACCTGCACCGCACCCTGGCCGAAAGCCCCGTGACGCTGCAGGCCTATGACGCACTGTTCGGTCTCGTCGGCCAGAGCAGCTTCACGCCGGCCGAGCAGCAGGTCGCATTTCTCGCGATCAACGTCGCCAATGAATGCGAGTACTGCACCGCCGGCCATTCGGTGCTGGCCAAGATGGCCGGCGTCGCGCCCGACATCATCGCCGCGCTGCGCGAGAGTGCTGCGGTTGCGGATACGCGGCTGGAGGCGCTGCGCCACTTCGTCGAGCGGGTCGTCGCCGAGCGCGGTTTCGCGGGCGATGACGCGGTCGATGCCTTCCTGGCGGCCGGCTTCACCCGGGCGCAGGTGCTCGAGGTCGTCCTCATCGTCGCGACCAAGACGATCTCCAACTACGTCAACCACCTGACGCATACGCCGCTCGATGGCTTCATGGCCCAGACGAAGTGGACGGCGCCGCGCAACCGCGCCCATGCCTGAACGCGCCGCGCCGGCGGCAGCGCCGCCGGCCCCCCAGACCATCAGGAGCCGGCCTCATGACCCCACAGACCTCCACCAGCCTGAAGCATGACCTCGACGCGTTCCGGGAGGAATGGACCCGGCGTGTCGGTGCCGACACCGCGACGCTGGTGGCGCAGGACATCGACAACCTGCGCCAGTCCGGCCTGCTCGACCGGGTTGCGCGCGCCGGCTCACCGATCCCCGCGCTGAGCCTGCCGGACGCGACCGGCGATCGCGTCGATCTGCGCGCCCTCGCCGAGGGCGGCCCGCTCGTCATCCTGTTCTACCGCGGCGGTTGGTGCCCCTACTGCAATCTGGAGCTGCGCAGCTACCAGCAGCGACTGGCCGACTTCGCCGCACAGGGCGCAACGCTGGTCGCCGTCTCGCCGGAGACGCCCGACGACACGCTCGACACCGCGGAGAAGAACGGCCTCGCTTTCCCGGTCCTGTCCGACCTGGGAGGACGCCTTGCCGACGCGCTGGGCATCCGCTTCAGGCTGTCACCCGAGATCGAGGCGCTCTACCGCCGCTTCGGCCACGACCTGCCGGCCCGCAACGACGACGGCGAATGGTCTCTGCCGATGCCCGCCACCTTCGTCGTCGCCAAGGGCGGCACGATCGCGGCCGCCTTCGTCGATCCGGATTACCGGGTTCGCCTCGACCCGGCCGAGGCGCTCGCGGTGTTGGGAAGGCTTTGACGGAGCCGCCTCCCCCTCTCAAGGCTTGAGATAATCGTGGATCTTGCGGCCGAAGGGCAGAGTAAGGTCCGCGATGAAATGGTGGGCGCCGAGCACCCTGCGCACCGGCAGGTCGGCGACCGGCGCGTTGACATGCGGCACCAGATGCAGCCGGCCGGGGCCGATCCAGGAGCCTTTGACCGTGATCTCGGTCAGGTTGAGGGCGACGAGCTGGCAGATCTCCGGCTCGCCATCGACGCCGGGGATGATCTTGAGGTTGACCTGTGTCTTCGACAGCGTCGCGGTCGTCTTCGCGCCGTTGCCGGCGAGGCTCTCATGCTTGTAGCCCATCGTCCCCATCGCGACCTGCTGGCCGGCATAGTCGAGCGTGCCCGTCAGCGTGTCCTTGACCAGTTCCAGCTTCGGATGGGCGTATTTCTTGGGGAAGCCCCAGATCTCGCGCCCGGCCGAGATCGGCGGCTCGACATCGAGATACATCTGCGAGACGAAATTGACCTCCTCCTCGCCGAAGCGGCAGGGGATGACGATGCCGGTCTCGGTGTAGC
>NZ_LSKN01000200.1:0-575 GCF_001557075.1 Methylobacterium sp. CCH7-A2 | reverse complement strand
TCGGAGCCGTCGTCATCCTTCCAGACGAAGGTGAACTCGCCCGATTCCGTCGCCTTGAAGAAGAACGACTGGTAGGGATTGGCCGAGATCGCCGGATGCCAGTCGGCGGAGAACACGGGCTTGCCGTTGAAGCTCGCGCTGAACTTGTTGATGATCTTGCGCGGGATGGTCTTGCCCTGGGCATCCTTGCGCTGGCCCGATTCCATCTCGTGGGAGATCAGGGTCTTGATCTCGATCAGTTCGCCGGCGGCGGCCTTGGCCGGCACGCGCACGCGCGGGGTGGGTTTGGTCGTCATGGCGTTGTCCTCACCTGAAGTCGTTTTTTTTGTGGGGCGGTAGCGGGCCGGTCAGCCGCCGCAACCGCCGATGGTGACCTTCACATTGGCCTTGGCCATATGGAGGGAGCCGTTCGACATCTCGGCGACGCAGACGATGTTCTGGGTCTGGGCGAGGCGCATGCGGGTTGCCGCCGAAGCCTTGCCGCAGGCGGGCGTGAAGCTGTAGCTAACGATGCCCGGCTGCGGGTTGCCGTCGGCATAGATGTGGACGGCCTTGACGTAGTCGGCCTCCGTCAT
>NZ_LSKN01000199.1:0-421 GCF_001557075.1 Methylobacterium sp. CCH7-A2 | reverse complement strand
GAATCCCGGCCGGTCAATTATCGGAATGATGGCCGGTCGGAATCGGAATCCGCATTCCTGACGGACGCGTTCCTCTCGCGTTACCGGCCCGGCTTCCTCACCTTCGCCTACGCGGCCGGGTGCGGCTATCACCCGCACAACCCAGCGGCGCAGGGCCTGTTCGGGATCGCCCGGCGGCTGAACGCTCCCCTGCACAAGCTGTCGGCGACGACGCAGTCCGACCCGACGACGCGGCTGCGGGAGCTGAACCGCGGTCGCTATGGTGCGCTCACGATGACCGAAGATGGCCATCTGTGCAGCGAGCTCGGCTTCAACACGTGGACGTTCCAGGTCCTGCTTCCGGTCGGCAGCCCGCTGGAGAGATCTCCCGTGACCGTTCAGGAGCGTGGCCTGTCCGTGCGCCTGCCCCATGACCTCGGCA
>NZ_LSKN01000017.1:0-2567 GCF_001557075.1 Methylobacterium sp. CCH7-A2 | reverse complement strand
AAAGCCGGCACGCGGTGGCTCTGCGAAGCTACACCACCAGCAGGGACACGACCGACGCAGGCCGATGTAGGACTGCTCGCAGCCCAAATCGAACCCATCGCAGCCTTCCTTGCGACCGTCCGATACGGCACCGCTCCATCGCCGCGAAGCCGCTCCCGCACGTCTGAGGACGAGGACTTTTAGATGGTCCTCAGGGTCAACCCGGTCCACGATATCGCCTATTTCGACGCAGTCGCTGCAGACGCGAAGCGCTTGGTCGACCGGGCGCGCCGCACCATGTCGAAAGAGCGGAAGGCAGCGAGAGATGGTCTTGGATACTACGACCATGGCGCGGAAGACGGTGTTGGTATCTTCACCAGGCTTTGCCGCGGCGATCCCGATCCCCGCAGCTTGTTTGCAGCTTGCGAGTCGGGATCGGTCGCCGAAACGCTGATGATCCGCCGCCTGGCAGGGCGTCGTCATCCCAAAACAGGCGCTCTGCTACCCCTGAAGCACCAGCGCCGGTGGCTCAAGAACGCGCAGAAGCTTGCTCAGCAGGTCGTCGGTTACGACCTCCGCATGTCGGCTCCCAAGGATTTTTCAGTCCTGTGGGGACTTTCCCCGCCGGACCTGGGAGCCTTGTTGTCAGGCGCTCATCATCGCGCGGTTGACCGTGTGCTCGCCTTCATTCGCGACAATGGGCTGATCATCACGCGCTCTGGCCAGGACGGCCATCAGCGCGAGGTCGTCTCTGACGCGCTGATCGCGGGCTACTTCCACAAACTGAGCCGCGACAACGACCCCCAATTGCACTCGCATTGCGTGCTGATCAATCTGTGTCAGCGCGCTGATGGTTCTGTCGGGACGGTCGACTCTCGGAAGATCGTCGCATTTGCGAATGCCATGACGGAACTCTACCGGGTCGAGTTAGCCTCCATTCTGACGCGGGAGCTGGGGTTGGCCGTCATCCCGGAGCAGCATGGATTTGGCTTGCCGGCGATCCCAAAGCAACTCCGGGAGGTCTTCTCAAAACGGAGGAAGGCGATCGTTGCAGAGGCGCAAGCCCGCGGCTTCGTCACGGCAAACGATCGGAAGGCAGCGCAACGCGTCAGCTATGACACGCGTCGGTCGAAGTCTGAACCGCCCCGAGTTTTCTAGACGCCCTCGGCTCGCGCTTTGTGCTGGCGTTCGAACTCGACGGGCGACAGCATCCCGTTTCGTGCATGCTTGCGGGTCGGATTGTAGAACATCTCGATGTAGTCAAACACGTCGGCCCGCGCCTCATCCCGCGTTCGGTAGACCTTGCGCCTGATCCGCTCGCGCTTGAGCAGGTTGAAGAAGCTCTCGGCCACGGCGTTGTCGTGGCAGTTGCCCCGCCGGCTCATGGATGGCTCCATGTCGTGGTGCTTCAGGAACGAGGCCCACTCCTGGCTTGTAAACTGGCTGCCCTGATCCGAATGCACCAGCACGCGGCCCTTCGGTTTGCGCCGCCAGATGGCGGCGAGCAGAGCTTGCAGGACGACATTGGTCGTCTGCCGGGGCTGCATCGACCATCCGACGACGCGGCGCGAGAAGAGGTCAAGCACGACCGCCAGGTAGGCGAAGCCCTCGTGGGTGCGGATGTAGGTGATGTCGGTCACCCAGGCCTTGTCTGGCGCCGCGGCATCGAACCGGCGATCGAGCGTGTTGTCGACGGCAAGGGACGGCTTGCCGCCATAGTGGCCGGGACGACGCTTGTAGCCGATCTGCGCCCGGATGCCGGCGAGCCGCGATAGGCGCGCGATGCGGTTCGGACAGCAGCTCTCGCCCATGTCCGCGAGGTCGTCGTGGAGCTTTCGGTAGCCGTACACCTTCCCGCTGTCCCGCCAGGCCGCACGGATGAGTTTGGTCTGCCTCTCGTCTTCCCGCGCTCGCCGGCTGAGCGGATCCTTCAGCCAAGCATAGAAGCCGCTGGGCTGCACCGACAGGCAACGGCACATGGCGCGGATCGAAAACACCGGACGATGCTCGGCGATGAACGCGTACCTCACCTTGCATCCTTGGCGAAGTACGCGGCCGCTTTTTTTAGGATATCGCGCTCCTCGGTGACCCGCTGCAACTCGCGCTTCAGGCGGCGGACCTCGGCGGCCTGATCGTCATCGCGGGTCGCCGCAGCCGGCTTTGCGTATCGCTTCTTCCACTCATAAAGCGAGTACTTGCTGATCCCCAGGCGAGCGGCGACCTCGGCCACCGGGTAGCCTCGCTCAGTGACCTGAAGGACCGCGTCGCGCTTGAAGTCGTCGGTGAAGTTCGCTTTGCCCATCGGGGCCTCCTTGCCTGAAATTTAGGGAAGAAGGCGTCCAGGAATCTAGGGGCGGTTCACTTCGACCGGTCGAGATGCGCCAAAATCGCTAGACGTTCGCCTGGGCAAAAGCGCCAGTTCCTGACATTCCGGCTCGGCCCCAAAACCGACATTGATGCCTAGCTCCACCATCGCACCGGGGAGAGGAGCTGCAATGGTCAGCGCCGGAACCGCCCAGGGATCATGCTTATCGTAAGCGTCGTCCTCAGGCCACATCCCTGAGAGCGGCCTGAGCCGGATATTCCCA
>NZ_LSKN01000198.1:0-1060 GCF_001557075.1 Methylobacterium sp. CCH7-A2 | reverse complement strand
GCAGGCGGATGCGCTTGCCTTCCTCGGCGTGGCAGGTGGCGCAGGAGAAATCCATCACGCCGCCGCGGCGGTAGAACAGCTCTTCGCCGACCGCCGCCATCTCGATCTCCTTGGGATGGCTGAGCTGCGGCTCGATCTTCATCCCGCTCGACTTGTTGGCGATGAAGGCGGTGAGATCCTCGAGATCCGAGGCGCGGCCCGGGCCGGAGAAGCGGCGGGCGACGATGTCCTTGGTGTCCAGCCCCTGCAGCTTGTCCATGCACCAGAGCAGGCGCTGCTCGGTGTCCATCACCCGGTCCGCATCGGCGAAATAGCGCGGCAGCTTGGCGAAGGCGCCTTCGAGCTGGCCCGGACCCTCGCCCAGATCACAGGCCTCGAGCGAGACATTCTTCGTGCCCCGCGGTTCGGCCCAGATCGCCTCGCCGCGATCAACCGCGAGAAAGCCGGGATTCGAGAATGGGTCCGAGAGCATCTGGCGATAGCGCTCGATCTCCTTCTCGCTGTCGTCCTGCGGCGGGGCCTGCGCGGTCAGGTGCCCGGCGGCCAATGTCATGGCGGCCGCCAGCACAGCCGCTCCGATGATGGGGAGCTTCATCTCTTGCCCTTTCGTTTCCTCGATCGGCCGCCGAGCGCGACCTTTGTTTGATACCCTCTCTGTCGGAGGGACTTTACATTCACAGAAAACAATATCACGATACGTGCAAATGATGATCGCGTGGCGGCGATGCCGTCAAGAGCGGAACAAGAACATTTCCAAGGAGGAAGCCGATGCCAACCCCGAATGCGGGTCTCACCCGCCGCAGCACCCTCACGGCCGGCGCGCTCGCCGGCTTCGCGAGCCTTCTCGGCGCGCGCCTCGCCTTCGCCGACGAGAAGATGGTGATGGCGGAGATCAAGAAGCTCTATGGCGACAAGACCATGGCCGAGGGCAAGATCAAGCTCGATATCCCCGAGATCGCGGAGAACGGCCTCGTCGTTCCGGTCAATGTCGAGGTCGATAGCCCGATGACGGAGGCCGACTACGTCAAGGCCGTCCACATCTATGCCGACGGCAACCCGC
>NZ_LSKN01000197.1:0-10245 GCF_001557075.1 Methylobacterium sp. CCH7-A2 | reverse complement strand
GCTGGGTCATCTCGTCGAGATGGGCGACCGCCTGGCTCATCTCGTCGATGCCGCTTGCCTGTTCGCTCGAGGCCGCCGAAATGTCGGCGATGGTGGCCGCGACCTTCTCCGAAGCCGAAAGGATGTGGCTGAGCTGCTCGCCGGCCTGGCGCACCAGCTTCACTCCCTCGCCGACCTCGTTGTTGGACGACGAGATCAGCGCCGAGATGTCCTTGGCCGCCTCGCTGGAGCGCTGCGCCAGGGTCCGCACCTCCGAAGCCACGACGGCGAAGCCCTTGCCGGCATCGCCGGCGCGCGCCGCTTCGACCGCGGCGTTCAGCGCCAGCAGGTTCGTCTGGAAGGCGATGTCGTCGATGACGCGAATGATGTCCGAGATCTTGGTCGAGGCGTCCTCGATCCGGGCCATGGCGTCGACCGCCCGGCCGGCGATGGCGCCGCCGTTCTGCGCCGCCCTCATCGCCTCGTCGGCGATGGCGGCCGCATTGCGCGATGCCTGCGCCGAAGCCTTCACCGAGGCTGCGAGCTGTTCGGTCGTGGCGGCAGTCTCCTCCAGTGAGGAGGCCTGTTCTTCGGTGCGCTTCGACAGGTCGTCGGCGCCCATGTTGATCTCACGGGCGGCGAGACCGACATCGGCCGAGGTGACCTGGATGGTGCGGACCGTGGCCGAGAGACGGTCGATGGTGGCGTTGAAATCGTCGCGCAGCTTGGCGTAGTCGGCCGGCATCTCGGCGCCGATGCGATGGGTCAGGTTGCCATGGGCGAGCTCGGACAGGCCTGCCGCGATCGAGCCGACGACCTTCTCCAATTCCTGTGCCTGCTGCAGGCGCTGCTGCGCCGCAGCCTGCCGCTGTTCCTCGGTCGACCGGCGGCTCTCGTCCATCAGGCTGGCCTGGGTCGCGGCCTCGCCTTCGAGACGCTCTTTCTCGATGGCGGCCTGACGCAGAACGCTCACCGCTCCGGCCATCTGGGCGAATTCGCCGGCCCGGAATGTGGGAACCGCGGTCACGAGGTCACCAGCCGCGAGCCGGTCCATGGCGCCCTTGAGGCTGCCGAGCGGCTTCATCATCCGGCGCACCAGGAAGAAGAGAGCGAGGCCGGCGACGAGGGCGATGATCAGGCCCGCGATCACATTGCCGGTGATCATCTCGCTGACGACGGTCATGAAGTCGGCCTGCTTGATGCCGACGAAGAGGATGCCGATGACGCGATTGTCGGATTTCTGGACGATCGGTTCGTAGATCGTGAAGTAGGGCTGGCCGAGGATGTCGGCCGCGCCCGAATAGGTCTGGCGCTGCTTCAACACGGTGTCATAGGCGGGGCCGGCAGCGAGCTTCGTGCCGACCGCGCGTCCCCCGTCGGGGCGCTGGACGTTGGTGGCGATGCGGACATCGCCCATGAAGATCGTGGCGACACTGCCCGCCAGCGCCTTGACCTTGTCGACCGCGGCGAAGTTGCCGTTCATCAGCTCGTCGCCGAAATAAAGCTTGTCGCCGTCGAGGCGGGGCTCGCCCTTCGCGGCGACGAGATCGCGCAGCAGGTTGATGTTGACGACGAGGCTCGCCTGCGCCCGTTCGCGCATCGCCGTCTCGGCCGCGCGCAACGACACCATGACGGAAGCGGCGACCGCGACGCCGACGAAGAAGACGCCGAGCAAAGCGAGGCGGGTGGCGATGGGAAGGCGGGTCGACAGAAGCTTTTTCATCAACGGATCCGTTTGGCAGCGGCGCCGGCCAGACTCCGGCCCGCAAAGGCGGTCCGGGCTCCGAACGGACGGCGCCGGGGGGGGGGCAGCGATGCGCAGTCGATGCGCACCAGGGTATCAGTAGAGCAGGCAGGCCAGGCGTCTCGTCGGGCCGGCAAGCGGAAACGGCACGGACATGCCGTTGCGCCCTTCGGCGACATTGGAATTAGACTTAACCGATCGTGTAAAGATTTGCTTAAGTTCAACGACTTTCGACTGATCTGATCCATTCGGTTCCAGATGAGACTTGTATAAGTCTGGCAGGCAACACCGCAGATCCAGCCCGCCGCCGCGTTGCCCCATCTGTTGCCGAGACGTCACAGCGCGTGTCTGCCATCATTCCGCCATATCGCGTTCACCTCGCGGCCATGCGATGTGACTTGAAGGTCCATGTGGCGTGACCCGTGGAACGCCGCAGCCTTTCCCTCGTTGTTCAGCCGCGTCCGCAAGATCAATAAAGCAGAGCCCAACTTCATGTCCGTCGAGAAGTCCGCCGTCCGCTCCCCTCTCTCCGCGCTCGCCCAGCCGTCGCGGCGCGCGACGCTGTTCCTGCTGCCTCTCGCGCTGGCGGGTTGCGTGTCGCGGCCGCAGGAGCCTTACGAAGTCGTCAGCACGCGCGGCTTCAACGTCAGCGCGGAATATCTCGCGATGTATGGCGAGCGGCCCGACGAGCAGTTTCCGCTGCCGGCGACCGATCTTTCCGAGGTCGACCCGCGCTATCTGCGGCGCGAGGTGGCCTATCCGACGCGCGAACAGCCCGGCACGATCGTCATCGATACCGACAACCGATTCCTCTATCTGGTGCGCGAGAATGGCCGTGCGATCCGCTACGGCATCGGCGTCGGCAAGCAGGGCATGTCCTGGCGGGGCCGCGCGACCGTCGGCCGCAAGGCGGCCTGGCCGCGCTGGACGCCCACGGCGGCGATGATCGCCCGCGATCCGGAAAAGAACGGCCCCTGGGCGGGCGGCATGGATGCAGGCCTCGACAACCCGCTCGGCGCCCGAGCGCTTTATCTCTATCAGGGCGACCGCGACACGCTGTACCGCATCCACGGCACCAACGAGCCATGGTCGATCGGCCAGTCCGTATCGAGCGGCTGCATCCGCATGTTCAATCAGGATGTGATCGATCTGCATGGCCGCGTTCCGACCGGCACGACGGTGGTGGTGCTGAATCGCGGGCAGTTGCTCACGCCGCAGCCCGGCGAGACCTTCGACGAGTTCACCTCGGAAGGCGCCAGCATCTGACGCTTCGGCAGGTGCTGTCTGGTCCCCTGCCGCAACGCCTTGATACCGTCACATGCAGGTCCCACCTCTTCGTCAGGCGGCGCATCCGCACCGCCCCACACAAGGAGGAGATGACGATGACGCCGCAGGAACGCGACGTGATCGCCGGGATTTTCGACCGCCTGAAACAGGCGGCCAATCAGCCCCGCGACCCCGAGGCTGAAAACTACATCGCACAGCGGCTGCGCGAGCAGCCCTATGCTCCCTACGCCATGGCGCAGGCGGTCTATGTGCAGGAAACCGCACTGACCAATCTGCAGGCGCAGGTCGAGGACCTCCAGGCCCAGTTGCGCGAGCTGCAGAGCCGGCCGGCCGAGGCCCCCGCCGCGAGCGGTGGTTTCCTGTCCGGCATCTTCGGCGGCGGTGCGGCCCAGCCGGCGCGGCCGCGCTCGGTGCCGTCTTTCCCCTCGCGCGGTCCCGATGCGCCCTCCCCGGCCTGGACCGGCCAGCAGCCGAACGCGATGCAGGCCGCCCCCGCCCAGCCGGGTCCGGCGCAGCCGGCCCCGGGCCCCTGGGGTAATGCCGGCCAGCAGGCGCCCGGACGCGGCGGTGGTTTCATGGCCACGGCCTTGACCACTGCGGCCGGCGTCGCCGGCGGCATGATGCTTGGCAGCGTGCTCAGCAACGCCTTTGGCGGTGGCTCGGCCCAGGCTGCGACCAAGCCGGCCGAAACGGCGCCGCAGGGTCAGGACAACGCTGCGGCGGACGCCCAGCCTGCCGGCTACGACGACGGCTCGTCCAACGCCGCAAACTATCAGCAGGCAGCCCAGACCGAATCGATGGATGCCGGCTACGACGACGGCTCCAGCATGTTCGACGGCGGCGAGGACGACAGCTGGGCCTGAGCCCGGTCATCATCACCCGCGACCCTCACGATCCGCCCGGCCCAACCGGGCGGATCTTTTCGTATCGGCTCATCGATGGGCCAGTTTTCAGATGACGAGCACCTTGGCCCCGACACGGACCCGCTCGTAAAGGTCGGTGACGTCGTCATTGGTCATCCGGATACAGCCGGAGGAGACAGCCTGGCCGATGGTGTGCGGCTCATTCGTGCCGTGGATGCGATAGAGCGATGAGCCGAGATAAAGCGCGCGGGCGCCCATCGGATTCTCGGGACCGCCCGGCATGAAGCGCGGAAGGTCCGGCCGGCGCTTGAGCATCTCCGGCGGCGGCGTCCAGTTCGGCCATTCGGCCTTGCGGCTGACGGTCTTCATCCCGGCCCAGGAGAAGCCGGGCCGGCCGACGCCAATGCCGTAGCGCAGCGCGCGGCCGTTGGGCTGGACCAGAAACAGGAAGCGCTGCGGCGTATCGATGATGATCGTGCCGGGCTTGTGCGGCCCGTCATAGGCGACCTCCTGCTTGCGGAAGCGCGGATCGATCATCCGCTCGATCGGGCGCTCCATCTCGAGCGGTTGACCGAGCGCCGCCACACGCCCGTCGGCATTGACCCCGCCCCTTCCCCGCCCGGCCGCCTGCTCGAACGGATCCACCTCGTAGCCGGCGGCAGGCCGCGCGCTCTGGCCATAGGCCGAATAGCCGGGGCGGTTGTAGACGACGCCTCCGCGCGACGGCGTCGGATCGCGACCCGTCATCAGCAGCTCGATGAAACCGCCGCCGTAATTGGGGCGGGCATTCGAGGCGGTGGTCATCGGGTCGTCGACCGGGGCGCGGCCATAACCCTGGGCGAGCGAGGGGCCGGCCGCGAGCGCGGCGGACAGCGCGAGCAACGAGACGAACAGTCGGGAACGCATGACGCAACTCTCTCGAATTCGATCGAGAAAGTCTGGGAGCTCCGCCGTGAAAGGAATGGTAAACCGCGCACGTCGACTGCATTCGAGCAGCGCGAATCCGTGGCATTCGACGGATTAACCTTATCGGCGCTTGAACAGACAGGGTGAAGGAAAGGTTGTCGCCGGTTCCGGCACCACCGGTCATGGCCGCCGGCTGCGGCGTGCCACCCACCAGAGACCCAGCAGGGTCCGCCAGCGCGCGACGTCGCAGGCGAGGATGACGACGCCGTAGACGAGCGCTCCGAGCATCACCTGAAGGCCGAGTTCGACGACCGCCGGCAGACGGTTCTGCAAGGGCCAGATCGCCAGCGCCATCGCGGCGACCGCCAGCAGCACGGCGCCGCAGTCGCGCGGCGAAGGCCACACCGGCAGGATGCGCAGCGCCGCCCAACCCGTCACCACCAGCACCAAGAGGAAGGCCGCCATCTGCGCCCAGGCGTAGAGGCCGGGCGGCGCGCCGGCGAAGGCAGAGATGATCCCGAGATTGGCGGCGAGCCCGGCCAGAGCCGCCAGAATCGCGATCAGCGTGCGCTTCTCCAGCAGGAAGGCCGGGTACAGCCCCGCCTGGAAGATGGTGAGCGCGACGAAGCCGGGCAGCAGCGGTGCCATATAGGCCGCAAACGCCCCCTGGAAACTCGGCGGCACCACCAACCGGTCGAAGGCTGGCAGGGCCAGGCCGAAGCCGACCGCAGCCGGCAGCGCGACCGCCAGAACGATCACCAGATTGGCGGCGATCCGCTTCTGCGCCGCATTGCGTCCGCGCGTTTCATCGAGGCGGATGACCTCGCGCAGCAGCACGATCTCGAGCGTCGCGCCGAGCGTTCCGAACAGGCGCAGCCCCATGTCCGAGGCGAGCGAGAAATAGCCCGCCTCGGCGAAGCCATGGGCGCCCGCCAGCAGCGAGCGGTTGAGCAGCGGAATCAGCGAGTAGATCGCATTGCCGGCGACGATCGGCAGCGCGTATTTGGCAAAGGTCCAGGCGAGATCGATGCGGGCGGCGCTGAAAGACAGGGGCGCATCGGCGAGTTTGCGGCGTACCGACATCAGCGCCACCGCGACGCTGAGCAACCCGCCGAGCAGCACCACCGTCGGGTCCCGCGTCCACCAGGCGCCGCCGACCATGAGCAGGAGCGCCAGCACGTTCTTGACGATGACCAGCCGCGCATAGGCGGCATCGAGAAAGCGGGCGCGGGCGATGGCCCCGTGATAGTCGAAAAGCCCGGCGCCGATGCCGGCCAGAACCGCTGCCGCCAGCATCATCGCCGGCATCCGCGTATCGACACCGGCGACGATCGCCGCGACCAGCAGCGCGCAAAGCGTCACGCTGACGCCCGTGACCAGCACATCCAGCGTTGCACGGATCTCGGGCTCGGTTTCGCGCGCCTTGAGCGAGTAAAAGCGGACGGCGGACAGGCGGAGCCAGTCCATCAGCGCCGTGTTGACGAGGACGATGATGGCGGCGCCGATCGCATAGCGGCCGAACTCGGCCGGGCCAAGAAAGAAGGCGATCAGCAGCCCGAGAACGAAGTTCAGCGCAGCATTGACGACGAAGGGCAGAAGGACCGTCATCGCGTCTCGATCATCCGTGCCGGGTCCCCGCTTGGCTGCAGCGCCGCCCGGCGCGACTCACGGAAAAACCGACCGGGCTGCGGCTTCGGGGTAGCGGGGCTCGCGCGAATCTCCAAATCGCAACGGTTTCTCAATCTCTCGAACCGGAGATGGAGGAGGCGTTTTGACTTTCGCAATCTTTCTGTCGCGAACTTCTGCCGGCGCATCCCGTTGAGAGAGCAGTTCCACCGCGCACAGGCACGTTCATGACTTCAGCCCCTCTCTTCCAACTTGTCTATACATCAATCTACCGGGCGGGGCGTGTCTCCAACGAGCTTTCGGCCCTGCGCTCCATCCTGTCCGCCTCGCGCCGCAACAACCAGGCGGCGGGCGTCACCGGGTTCCTGATCTTCGACCGCGACAGTTTTCTGCAGGTGCTGGAAGGGCCCCGCGATGCGCTGGATGCCACGATGGCCCGCATCGCGCAGGACGATCGCCATCGCGATGTGTCCGTGCTCGACGTCCGGCCGATCGGGCAGCGCAGTTTCCATGCCTGGACGATGGGCGGCTGCCGCCGCACCCCGCAGGAGGATCCGATTTTTGCCGCCCATGGGATGGCGGGCGGCATCGACCGATCCAAAGCCGATTTCGACACGGTCGTCGCCCTGGCGCGCGACCTCAGTGCACAGGCCTCCGCCCCGGCCTGACACGGACCGTCCCATGCGCGCCCCGAATGCGCCCCGTCGCCGCCGCTATCGCATCGTGACGGCGGCGGCTATGGCGATGGAACCATGACACCATCCAGCCTTGCGATCCGTCCCGCGCGGGACAGCGACTCGGAGCCGCTCGCGGCGCTGATCGCGGCGAGCTTCGCCGAATATCCCAATTGCCTGTTCGAATGGTTGGAGTTTCCGGAGTTGCGCCGGCCAGCCAGCCATTTCGCCGCGAAGGGAGGACGGCTCTGGGTGGTGGACGCGCCGGACGGCGGCATCGCGGCCTCGCTCGGCGCCACGCCCGTGCCGGAGCAGAACGCGGTCGAGATCACCAAGGTCTATGCCGCTCCCGCCTTTCGCGGCTCGGGCCTGGCCCAGTCCCTCTTCGCCGAAGCGCTGGCCTTCGCCGAGCAAGGGGGCTTCGACGCGATGATGCTGTGGTCCGACACGCGCTTCGCGCGCGGCCATCGCTTCTACGAGAAGCTGGGTTTCCGGCGCTGGCCGGGCGAACGCTACCTCGCCGACGTCTCGGCGACCTGGGAATATCATTTCCGCCTCGATCTCCCCGGCGCGCGATGAGCCTCGGCCCCGCGCTGCGCGCCCTGCTCGGCATTGCCCTGCTAACCGCGATGGACGCGGTGGTGAAGGCGCAGATGCAGTCGCATCCCTTCATCGTCGCGCTGTTCATGCGCTTCGCCATGGGCGGCGTCTGTGCGCTCGCGGTGCTGGCCATCCTGCGCCCACCGGCTCCCACGCGCGCCAGCGTGATCGGCAACAGCATCCGGGTTCCCGTCGTGGTGTTGACCGCCGGCAGCTTCTTCTATTCGATCTCCGTCCTGCCGCTGGCGGAGGCGCTGACGCTCGCCTTCCTCGCCCCGGTCTTCGTGGCGCTGCTGGGCGGGCTCCTGCTCAAGGAGAGGATGGACGCGCGGATCTGGCAGGCGCTCGGCTTCGGCATCGCGGGCATGCTGGTCATGGTCTGGCCGCGGCTGCAGGGGCAGGTCAGCGGCGCCGGGCTCGGCGTGGCGGCGGCGCTATTTTCCGCCGTGACCTATGCGTTCAACCTGATCCTGCTGCGCCGCATCGCGTTGAAGGAGCACCCGGCGGTCATCGTCGCCTTCCAGAATGGCGGGCCGGCCCTGCTCCTGGCGGTGCCCGCGGCGCTCGCCTTCGTGCCGCTGACCGGCCATGACGTGCTGGTCTATCTCGCTGCCGGTGCGCTCGGCGTGACCGGGCACCTGCTGCTGACCTCCGCGTTTGCACGGGCGGAAGCCTCGCGGCTGGCGCCGCTCGAATACACGGCCCTCATCTGGGCGAGCCTGCTCGGCTACGCCTTCTTCGACGAGGTGCCGCTGATCACGACCTATGCGGGCGCGGTGCTGATCGTCGCGGGCGCGATCGCGATCAGTCGGCGGTAATGCCGCTCAGCCAGCGCCCCGCGCCGGGAAGATGACGCAGGTCTCGGTGCCATGCGCGAGCAGCTTGCCGCGTTCGTCAACGAGCCGTCCCTCGCTGGTCGCCACCGTGCCGCCGCGATGGATGACCTTGCCCTCGCAGCGCACGACGCCGCTCTCGGGCATGACCGGGCGGACATAGTTCAGCTTCATCTCCAGGGTGGTGTAGCCCTCGCCGGGCTTCAGCGTCGCATGGGTGGCGCAGGCCATGGCGGAATCGAGGATCGTTGCCGTCCAGCCGCCATGGACCGTGCCGAGCGGGTTGAAGAAGCGTGCCGAGGGACGCCCGATGAAGACGACCCGGCCCTCCTCCACCTCGACGAGATCGAGATCCATCGCATCGGCGAAGGGCGGGCCGGGATGGCGGCCCTCGATCATGCCGCGCAGGAAGTCTAGGCCGCTGCCCGCCACCAGCGTCTCCCGCGATACCACTCCGACGTCGCGCGCCATGGCCGGCCTCCCTTCCGTGTATTTACACGATAGATGGATGCCGACGGCCCGGTCAAGCGGGTCAGCCGCTCCCGCGCGCGACGCGCCGGAGCGCCTTCAACCGGTCGCGCATCTGGCTCCAATCCTCCTTGCCGAGCCCACCTTCGATGCGCTCCTGCGCTGTGCGCCAATAGGGAATCGCGGCGTCGATCGCGGCGCGGCCCTTCGGCGTCACGCCATAGATCGACGCCCTGCCCTTGCAGGCGACCGGCTCGATCAGCCCCTCGGCGGCGAGGAGCTGCAAATTGCGGGTCAGCGAGGTGCGTTCCAGCGCGAAGCGCTCGGCGAGCTCCGTGACCGAGCGCCAGGCGCCGGTGCTCAGCGCCGAGAGCAGGACGAACTGGGTGATCTTCAGCCCGCTGGAGCGCATCGCCTCGTCATAGGCGCGGGTGACGGCGCGCGCCGTCATCCGCACATGCAGCGCAACGCAGCTGCGGGCGATGTCGTCGAGGGTTTCCGACGTGGCGGTGGGTAAAGACGAGGGCTCGGACATGGCGGCATGGTAGCGGGTTCCGGCGCCCTTGGCAGCCATGCCGGGCAGGCCGCGGCGATTTACTATCCCCGCCGCGGGCCGCCCATCTCCAGGTGATCGATCCTTGACTCCGGCAGGGGCGGGCCCTATCTCCGCGGCACCCGTTAGCACTCACCCGAGGGGACTGCTAACGGGCGTCCAAGCGGGCGATCCGGGCCCGCATCGAATTTGTACCGAGAGGAAGACAGAACCATGAAGTTCCGTCCGCTGCATGACCGCGTCGTGGTCCGCCGCCTTGATGGCGAAGAGAAGACCAAGGGTGGCATCATCATCCCCGATACCGCCAAGGAAAAGCCCCAGGAGGGCGAGGTTGTCGCCGTCGGCCCCGGTGCCCGCGACGAGGCCGGCAAGCTGGTCGCGCTCGACGTCAAGAAGGGCGACCGCGTCCTCTTCGGCAAGTGGTCCGGCACCGAGGTGAAGATCGATGGTCAGGACCTCCTGATCATGAAGGAATCCGACATCATGGGCGTCGTCGGCTGAACGCCTGAGACCGCCCGTTCCTCGAAATCCTAAGGAGTTGCTCTCATGGCAGCCAAAGACGTCAAGTTCTCCTCCGACGCGCGCGACAAGATGCTGCGCGGCGTCGACATCCTCGCCAACGCCGTCAAGGTGACGCTCGGTCCGAAGGGCCGCAACGTCGTGATCGAGAAGTCGTTCGGCGCTCCCCGCATCACCAAGGACGGCGTCACCG
>NZ_LSKN01000196.1:0-16826 GCF_001557075.1 Methylobacterium sp. CCH7-A2 | reverse complement strand
GTGACCGAAGCTGCAGCGAGATTGCGTCAGACCCGACCTTCAACGCGATTTGACACGCCACCCTGCTCCGCCTTCGGGCGGGGCAGGGCGGTGTCACCGCTCTCGAAAGGAGGATGTCCGATGGACACCACCGCCACCACCGACTTCGTCCACATCTACGAGCCCGGCTCCGATGCCGCCCGGTCGCCGCTCCTCCTGCTGCATGGCACCGGCGGCGACGAGCGCGACCTGCTCGGCCTCGGCCGGGCGGTGGCGCCAGGCGCGACCCTACTCTCGCCGCGCGGCAAGGTGCTCGAAGGCCCGATGCCGCGCTTCTTCCGGCGTTTGTCCGAGGGCGTGTTCGACGAGGACGACCTGCATCGGCGCGCCCATGAACTCGCCGATTTCGTCGAGACGGCGCGGGAGCGCTACGGCCTCGCCCAGCCGGTCGCGCTCGGCTTTTCGAACGGCGCCAACATCGCAGCCAGCCTTCTGCTGCTGCGGCCGCAGGTGCTGGCCGGAGCGGCGCTGCTGCGGGCGATGTCGCCTTTCGCGGAGCCGCCCGAGGCGGATCTCAGCGGCAAGCGGGTGCTGATCCTCTCCGGTGCGATGGACCCGATCGTTCCGGCCGCCGATGTCGGGCGGCTAGCCAGGACGCTGTCGGACAATGGGGCGAGCGTCGATCATCGCACGCTGCCGGCGGGCCATGGCCTGTCCCAGGCGGACATCAACCTGCTCGCAGGCTGGTTTGCCGCCTGAGCGGCGAGCGCGACGACAAAGGGCGGCGTCGCGCGCCGCCCTTGATCGCTCAGGCCGACGGCGCCGCCGCCTTGCGCCGCGGCGTCTTCGGCGCGGGCGGTGCCGGCGGCGGCTCGGCGGCCTGCTTGGCCAGCCGCTGGGCGCGCAGCGCCTCGATCTTCTTGCGAGCGGCAGCCTCCTCGGCGGCGATGCGTCCGCTCGACTTCTGCTTCTCGCGCGGTGCCTCCTGCACGGTGTTGACGTCGTGCCAGGCGCGCGGTCCCCGGTTGTCCCCTACCATCGTTCTCGTCCTTCTCTCGCACGCTGATGGCAGAGCTTACCTGCGATTGCGTCGGGATACGAGCGACGTCGCAGGGTTTTGACGGCAGAGGCCCTGAAAACTCGGCTTAGTTCAGCAGTGGCAACGCGATCGCCATGGCGATCGTCAGCACCATGACCATCCGCAGCAGGACCGCTTTTTGGCCTGAGACGCCAAACGAGACGGAACGCGGGGACGCAGGCATGGCGACGGGCTCCGGCGAAGCAGAGCGCTAACGTTTCGTCATTTCCATGACGCTGCAAGAGCAGGGTCGCTGCGAGCCTGTGGACAAACCGGATCACGGCCGACCGCGAGGAGGGGGAAGCGGATCGGCAAAAAATGGTCGGAGCGAGAGGATTCGAACCTCCGACCCCTTGTCCCCCAGACAAGTGCGCTAACCGGGCTGCGCTACGCTCCGACGGGTCGGCTTATAGTGGCGGTGTTCCGCGGATGCAATCCGCTTGCGTCGGTTGTTTTGGGGCGCGACCCGTCATTCGTTCCGCACCTTTGCCGAGGCTGGCCGAAACCGGCCGATGTCAGGGCCCATTAACTGTCGAAACACTCGGTGATTGCGGTTATCGGGGCAGATCAGCATTGTTTTGAGCGTTCCCCAAGGGTCGAGCAGGCGGAGAAGACCATGTCACTGGCGACTGTCACGGCCGATCCGATCCGGCCTGCTTCGCGCGCTCATGCGAACCCGAACCGGTCCGTCGAGGGCTTTTTCCGTGAACTCGCGCCCGACTGGCATTCGCAATGGGCCTGGGACCATTACGAGCCGACGATTCTCAACCTTGCGCGGCAGTTCGGCCTGCGCCGTGTCTGCGAGATCGGCGGAGGCCGCGATCCGCTCTTTACCGCCGAGCAGGCGGCCGGCCATGGCATCGACCTCATCGTCAACGACATCGACGCGGGCGAACTCGCATTGACGCCGGCGGGCCTGAAGACGGCGCGCTTCGACATTGCGGGCGATCTTTCCGAACCGGACATCGCTCGCGGCGGCTATGATCTGATGGTCTCGCGCATGGTCTTCGAGCATGTCGAGGATGTCGAGCGCGCCTGGACCAACATCCACGCTCTGCTGGCGCCGGGCGGCGTTGCGCTCGCCTTCTTCCCGACGCTCTGGGCCCCGGTCTTCGCGCTCAACCATCTGCTGCCGGAGAAGGCCTCGCGCGCCATCGTCCACGCGCTCTTCCCGCTGCGCCGGGACGGCGGCGGCGATCCCAAGTTTCCCGCCCATTACGACTGGTGCCGCGGCAGCCGGGCGACGCTCGCGCCGATGCTGAACCGCGCCGGCTTCACCGACATCCACATTCAGCGCTTCTGGGGACACGGCTATTTCGACCGGATGCCCGGGCTGAAGCAGATCGACCACGGCTTCAACGCGCTGGCGGCGAAGATCGGCTGGGATTTCGTGACGACCTACGCTTATGTCGTCGTGCGCAAGGATCGCGGCTGAGGCGCCGTCTGCGGCGCGGCGGGGAGGGCGGCGAGCCCCCAGACGAGACCCAGCATCAGATACATATGACGCCAATGGTCGGTATCGATCTGCATCCCCTGCAGGATCGTGACGAACAGCACCGACCACAGCGCGATGGCATGGGTCTGGCGCGGCGTGCGCTGGAACACCAGCCGCCAGCCGACGAGGCAGGTTGCCGCCATCAGCGCCAGCCAGGAGAAGCCGCCGAGCCAGCCATAGGAGGCGAAGGCGTTGATGTAGACGTTGTGCGGGTCCTCCGGAAACAGCCAGCGGAAGCGCAGCGGCCCGAAGCCGTTGGGCTCGTCCAGCAGCAGCGGAATCGAGCGCAGCTGGTTGCCGAAGCGGCCCGTGACGCCGCCGTCGTAATCCTGCACGAGGTTGGCGCGCACCTCGAAGACGCTGCGAATGTTCTCGAAGGACAGTGCGAAGAGCAGGGCGACGACCACGAAGCCGAGCGCCAGCAGCGAGAGACCGATGATGCGCGCCCGTCGCGCCGCGCTCGGCGCCGTCAGGAAGGTCAGCGCCACCATCAGCAGCGTGGCGGCCACCAGATTACCCCAGGCGCCGCGCGAGAACGTCAGGAACAGCGCGACCAGCGGCACGCTCATCAGCAGAAGTCCCCGCATCAGGCCGAGCCGGCCGATCAGAACATGCTGGAGCAGATAGACGATCGGCAGCACCAGGAAGGGCCCGAGCACGTTCGGGTCCTTGAAGGTGCCCGAGGCGCGGCCATAGAGCGTGAAGATCGAGCCGAGGCCGGCGATGTCGAAATAGCCGAGGATGCCCGCGAATCCCGCGCCCCAGGCGGCGAACAGATAGCCCCGGCGCAGCGTCTCCAGGCGCCCCACAGGGTCCTCCGCCATGATCCCGGCGAGGAAGACGGCGGTGATCATCAGATAGACCGAGACGGCGGTGAAGCGCACAGCCGCGGCATCGTCCATCCACGGGATCAGCGAGAAGGTGCCGCCGATATTGTAGAGCAGCAGCAGCAGCGCCAGCGGCAGCAGCTTCTGCGAGAAGCGGATCCCCGTCAGCGCGAAGACGAACAGCGCGAGCAGGAACACGACCTCATAGGGCGAGGGCTCGATCAGGGCGAGACCGCTGCAGGCAGTCAGCAGCCAGAGCACGCCGCGCTTCAGCGTCGCATAGGAGATGCGCAGCCGGCCGCGTCGTGCCGGCTCCTGGCCGCTCCTGTCGGCGAGCGCGCTCAATAGGCGTTCTCGCTCTTGGTCATCAGCGAGAAGGGCGTCTTGATCAGGATGTAGAGGTCGAGCAGCACCGACCAGTTCTCGATGTAGTAGAGGTCGTGCTCGACGCGGCGCTGGATCTTGTCCTCGGTGTCGGTCTCGCCGCGCCAGCCATTGACCTGCGCCCAGCCGGTGATGCCGGGCTTGACCTTGTGGCGCGCGAAATAGCCGTCGACCACCTGCTCATAGGCGCGGTTCGAGGCGGTGGCATGCAGCGCATGCGGGCGCGGGCCGACCAGCGAGAGATTGCCCTTGAACACGACGTTGAAGAGCTGGGGCAGCTCGTCGAGCGAGGTCTTGCGGATGAAGCGGCCGACGCGGGTGACGCGCGGATCGTCCTTCGTCACCTGCTTGGCGGCGGTGTGGTCGGTCATCTCGTGATAGAGCGAGCGGAACTTGAAGACCTCGATCTGCTCGTTGTTGAAGCCGTAGCGCTTCTGCCGGAACAGCACCGGCCCCTTCGAATCGAGCTTGATCGCGATCGCCGTCGCCAGCATCACCGGTGACAGCAGGATCAGCGCCAGCGTGCCGACGACCTTATCGAAGGCCCATTTGACGACGATGTCCCAATCGGCGATCGGCCGGTCGAAGACGTCGAGCACCGGCACCGCGCCGAAATAGGAATAGGAGCGCGGCCGGAAGCGCAGCTTCGACATATGCGCCGAGAGCCGGATGTCGATCGGCAGCACCCAGAGCTTGCGCAGCATCGCCAGAAGCCGCGCCTCGGCCGAGATCGGCAGGGTGAAGATCACGAGATCGAGCTTGGTGCGCCGCGCGAACTCGACGAGGTCGTCGATCGTGCCGAGCTTGGGATAGCCCGCGACGAGGTCGGGCGAGCGGTCGTCGTTGCGGTCGTCGAAGACGCCGCAGATGCGCAGGCCCGTGTCGCGCTGCGCCTCTAGCGCCTTGATCAGGGCTTCGCCGCCTTCGCCGCCGCCGACGATGGCAGTGCGTCGCTCGAGCCGCCCCGAGCGCGTCAGATGCCGCACGGCCAGCGTCACCGCCAGACGCTCGCCCAGCAATGCCGCCGCGCCGACGCTGTAGAAGCCCAGCAGCCAGACGCGCGAGACCTGATCGCCGATCTTGAGGAAGAAGAAGGCGGCCAGCGTGATTAGGAACAGCAGGGTCCAGCCGCTGGCGAGCCGCACCGCCATGGCGATGAAGTTCCTGAGCGCACCGACATGGTAGAGATGCAGCGCCTGGAAGGTGGCGAGCGCGCCCACAGCGAGCGCGGGAATCGTGATCTGGTAGGGCAGGATGCTCTCGGTCGTGCCCGCGGCGTAGAGCCAGTAGATCAGGCCGCCGGCCCCCACCACGGCCAGCACGTCGAGCAGGCGAACCAGCCCCTCGATCATCACCGGCGACAGCGTCGGCTTGACCGGGATCGCGGCAATGCGCTCGGCCAGAGGATGGAACACGCGTGTCCCGCTTCGGGCCGGCCCGAACATGTCGGGCGTCGCCGAGGCGGCGGCATCCGCCTTCATCAGGTCGCGGACATCGAAGGCACCCATGACGTCACATCCCCGTCGCGGTCGGCACCGCCGGACGCGATCTTCGCCGGCCCGCCGATCTTGCCGCTGGCCTACCGGAAAATGCTCACGGAAGGCTTAATCGGACGCATCGCTGTTTCCCGGAGCGTGGTCAGGAAGGCGGGCTGCGGGAGGCCATCCCGCGGGCCTCGCTTTTCGCCGGCTTGGGAAAGCCGGAATTGTCTTGGTCTGACAAGGTATTGATCCAGGTTTTGAGCCGACGAAATGCCTTCGATCCAGACTGGGTTCGGTGCCTGTAAAGTGATGAAAGGTTGACGAAATGCAATCGCGAGGCTATATCCAACTGTGATGAGTGTCTGAGAAGCATATTTCTAGGCGATTGCCGCTGCAGCCTGAGTGCTGATGGCGCGCCCGTCGCTGTGATGCCTTGCGGTTATCCTGCGGTGGCCTGTTCTTCCGGACGCTGATTTCAAACCCGAACTTTTGCCGATCTTCCGGCCTCGCCCCCGCGATGGCCGCCGCCCGATCGGCCCGTGTGCTTCATGTCTTCCCATTGGTTCTTCCTGCTCGCGGCCATCGCCGTCGAGATCGTCGCGACGGCCGCGCTGAAATCCGTCGTGTCCGAATCCTGGCTGGTCGCGTTCCTGCCACTCCTTCTCATCGGTCTCTCCTTCGCGCTGCTCAGCGTCGCTCTGCGGGTCATCCCGCTCGCCGTCGCCTATGCGGTCTGGGAGGGCTTGGGCATCGTCGGCATCGCCTTGATCGGCCATCTCCTCTTCGGCGAGCATCTCACGCCGGGGCGCGTCGCAGCCCTGGCCGCGATCCTCGCCGGCATCCTGCTGCTCGAGCGCGGCGTCGGCGAAAGTCCCGATGCCGCTGCGCCGCACCAGGGGAGGCTCGCATGACCTCCGCCCTGTTGCCGCAATGGCTGGCCATCGCGTGGCTCGCTCTGGCGGTGGTCCTCGAAGTTGCCGGGTCCTGCCTGCTCAAGCTGTCGGACGGGCTGCGCCGGCGTCTCCCGGGAGCGATCGGTATCCTGCTGGTCATCGGGGCCTTCGCCGCTCTCGCCCAGGCGATCCGCGGCATGGACCTCTCGGTGGCCTACGCCGTCTGGGGCGGAGCGGGGCTGGTGATCACCGCCCTCGTCGGCGCCTTAGCCTTCGGCCAGCGCATCAGGCCGAGCGGCTGGGCCGGGATCGTTCTGGTCGTGGTCGGCGTCGTCGCACTGAAATCGCTCTGACGGCTCAGCCGCCTGCGCGTTTCGCCAGCGCGTCGCGATAGGCGTCGAGCACGCCGTCGATCATCGGCGCGAGACGGAAATTCTCGCGCACATGCGCCGCGAGATCGGCGGCCTCGGCCGCGCGATCGGCTTCCGGCGCTGCCAGCAGCTTGGCGATCGCCGCCGCGAGGATGGGGGCGTCGTCGGGCGGGATCAGCCGGTGGCGATGGCGTGGTCCGTAGATCTCGTTGATGCCGCCGACATCGGTGGCGACGAGCGGCTGCGCCGCCGCCGCCGCCTCCAGCACGACATAGGGCAGCGATTCCGCCCGCGACGGCACCACCATGACGCGCGCGCGAGACAGCGCCTGCCGGATCGGACCGGGCGGCTCGAACACGCATTGCGCAGCGACGCCGCGGGCGATGGTCAGCGAGCGCAGTTCCGCCTCGTCGGGCCCCGAGCCGACGATCAGGATGCGCGGCGTCAGCCTGTCCCGCGTCTTCAGCAGGCCGAGCGCTTCGATCAGCGTGTCGATGCCCTTGGCCGAGCGCAACTCCCCGAGATAGACGAGGTCGAAGGCCGCCTCGCTGTGGTCGATCGGCTCGAATTCGGGGTCGGACACGCCGTTGAGGACGATGCGGTGGTCCGTCCTGGGTTCGTGGCCGATAGAGGCCTCGAAGCGCCCGGCGATGAAGCGGCTCTCGAACAGGAAGATGTCTGTGGCGCGTTCGAGCAGCCGCTCGACCGCCATGTAGACCTTATGCTCGGTACTCCCGGGCTTGTAGTTGAAGCTGCCGCCATGAGGCGTATAGGCGGTGATGTAGCGCCGCCCGGGGCTGATGAGCGCAGGCATTCGCCCATAGACCCCGCCCTTGGAACCGTGGCAGTGCACCACGTCCGGCGCCAGCTCGCGGCGCAGTGCGATGGCGGAGAACTGCGCGCGCGCATCGGTGAGGCTCGGATAGCGCGACATCGGCACGCGTGTGATGCCCAGCGAGAGCCGGCCCGACAACTCGGCGAAAACCGCGTCGGCGCGTGTCCCGCCCGTGCTGGCATCGCAGAAGATGCCGACCTCATGGCCTCGCTCCGCCTGGCCGCGGGCGAGGTCGAGGACATGCCGGAACAGTCCGCCGAGCGGCGCCCGGAAGACGTGAAGGATCCGCAGCCGCGCGGCATCCGTCATCGGGGTTCTCCGCGCAGGCTCAGAACCAGCGTTCCTTGATCACGATCGTGTCGCCCGGCTGCACCGGATAGGTGATCGGGACGCTCGCGGTCACGAGCCGGTCGTCGATCTGCCGGGTCACCTCCGCGCTGCTGCGCTGGCCGCGAGGGGTGAAGCCGCCCGCGATCGCCACCGCGGTCTGCACGGTCATGCCGTGGACGTAGGGAAACTGGCCCGAATTGGTGACTTCGCCGAGGACGAAGAAAGGTCGGTAGGTGTCGACCTCGACCGAGACCTTGGGCTCGCGCAGGAAGCCGGCGCGCAGCTTGCCCTCGATCGCCCGTTCGAGCTGCTGCGTGGTCCGGCCCTGCGCCTCGACGGTGTCGATCAGCGGCATCGCGATCCGGCCCGAGCCATCGACGGCATAGATGTTCGAGAGATTGTCCTGTCCGAAGACGATGATGCGCAGCCGGTCGCCGCTGGCGAGGCGGTAGGGGCCGGCAGGCTGGGCCAGGGCGTATTCCGAAGGGCCGACGCGCGGCGCGCAGGCGCCGGCCGTCATGGCGATGGCCAGTGCGAGAGGGGCGAGACGACGACTCATCACAAGCGATACCCATGCGAAGCTGCGCAAAGCATGGGCGCGATATGGTTAAGAAAAGCTTCCGGGCGAGCGCTTTCGCGCCGCTTCGGGACGAAGGCGCGCGCCGGCGCTTAACCCGGCAATAACCTTACTGCGCTTTCATCCCTTCCGCGTCCTGTCCGGGGCGCGTGCGTTTTGCGTGAATGGATGGGTCATGACCGCTCACACCGAGAGCCTCGTCAGGGATGATCTGCGTGAGCCGGCGGCGCGCGACGACGGTCGCGGCGAGATGCTCGATCTCTCCGCGCTGTGGGAGGCGGTCAAGCGCCGCCGCGGCTGGATCATCGGCCCGACGCTCGCCGTGCTCGGCCTGTCCTTCGTTGCCGTGAACCTGGTCTCGCCGCGTTACACCGGCGAGGCGCGCATCCTGCTCGAGAACCGCGGCACCTTCTTCGCGCTGCCCGGCCAGTCCGCCGATGCTTCGGCCCAGTTCGATTCCGAGGCCGTGCAAAGCCAGGTCCAGATCATCATGTCGCGGGATCTCGCCCGCGAGGCGATCAAGCGCATCGGGCTCGTCGGCAATCCCGAATTCGATTCCGGCGCCGGCGCGCTGAACGCGCTGCGCAAGATCGGCGTCCTTGTCGGGCTCGGCGGCCATCCGGCCGACCGCTCGCCGGAGGATCGGGTGCTGGAGAAGTACTACGACCGGCTGCTGGTCTATCCGGTGGGCCGTTCGCGCATCGTCGCGGTCGAGTTCACCTCGCAGGATCCGGCGCTGGCGGCCAAGGGCGCCAACATCATCGCCAATGTCTATCTCGAGCTGCAGGAGGCGGCGAAGCAGGACTCCGCCCGCAGCGCCTCCTCCTGGCTCTCGACCACGATCGAGCCGCTGCGCCAGCGCGTCACCGAGGCCGAGGCCAAGGTTGAGGCCTTCCGCTCCCGCAACGGGCTGCTCGTCGGCAGCAACAACACCACGATCAACGCCCAGCAGCTCGGTGATCTCTCGGCTCAGCTCTCCGCCGCCCGCAGCCAGCAGGCCGAGGCGCAGGCGAAGGCCGGCCTGATCCGCGAGGCGATCAAGCAGGGCCGCACCTTCGAAATCCCCGACGTCGCCAACAACGAGTTGGTGCGCCGGCTGATCGAACAGCGTGTCAATCTGCGCGCCCAGATCGCGCTCGAATCCCGCAACCTTCTCTCCGAGCATCCTCGCATCAAGGAGCTGAACGCCCAGCTCGCCGATCTCGAGGGCCAGCTCCGCGCCGCGGCCGAACGGGCCGTCCGGACGCTCGAGAACGAGGCCAAGATCGCCGGCCAGCGCGTCGAGAGCTTCACCGCCGCCCTCGACGGCCAGAAGAAGAGCGTCTCGACCGGCAATGACAGCGAGGTGCAGCTGCGCGCGCTGGAGCGCGAGGCGCGCGCGCTGCGCGAACAGCTCGAGCAGTACATGCTGCGCTACCGCGAGGCCGTGGCCCGCGACACCCAGAACGCCACGCCCGCCGATGCCCGCGTCATCTCCCGCGCCATCGAGCCGACCGAGCCGTCCTTCCCGAAGAAGCTGCCGACGGTGCTGGTGGCGACGCTCGCGACCTTCCTGGTCTCGCTGGCGACAGTCGTCTCGCGCGAATTGCTGAACGGGCAGCGCGATGTGCCGGCTTCGGGGTCGCGCCGCACGCCGGGCTGGGTCGGCGGCGGGACCACGGGGGCGCCGCGCCGCGAGGAGCCGCAGACCGACACGAGGCGCGAGCGCGTCGCCGGCCTGCTCACCCATGGCGGGCGGCTGGGCCAGGTCACGATCGATCTCGTCCATCCCGAGCAGACCCTGGCCGATCTCGCCGAGCGCATCGAGGAGCCGGCGCGCGGCATGGCGCCGATGGTGCTCGTGCTCGACGGGGCGGGCGAGGGCGCGACCACCCCGCATGATCTCGCCGATCTGCTCTCCCAGCGCTGCCGCTGCATCATCGTCGATCTCGCGGCCGACGAAGGGCGCAGCCAGCCCGGTTTCTCCGAGCTGCTCGCCGGCGAGGCGTTGTTCTCCGACATCATCACCCGCCAGACCGGCTCGCGGCTGCATCGCATCGGTCCCGGGCGCGCGGGCCGCGACGCGGTCCTGGCGGCGCCCGACCTCGTCGAGGTCGCGCTGGACGCGCTCTGCGAGACCTATGACTGGGTCTTCGTCGCCGCTGCCTCCAACGACGAATCCACGGTGCTCGCGCCGCTGGCGAAGCGCGCCCAGGGCGGGCTCGTCATGGCCGGCCAGCTCGGCAACGGCCATGCCGTCGAGGCGGCCTACCGCCTGGCCGATCTCACCAAGACGCCAGTGACGCTGATCCTCGATGCGCCCGAGCCGGCGCGAATGGGCGAGCTGCGCGAGCGCGACCCCGCGCCGCTCTGACGGCGGCTACTCCTCGGCGGCGGGCTTGCGCCCGCGCCGCAGCCAGCCCGAGATGCGGTGCGCGAGCTTCAGCGCTGTCGGCGAGGCCTTGATGCGTCGCTTGACCTCGCGTTTGGCCCGGCTGAACAGGGCAAACGCCCGTCCCTTGGCCGTCAGCGGCAGGAAGGTATCGACGAGATCGTCGCGTTCGTCGCAGATCGTCGTCTTGTAGCGCGCCTCGCCGACGCCGAGATCGAAGACCGTGACGCCCTCCCGGCATTTCAGCTTGATCAGCTCGACCAGCAGGATCTCGCCCGGGCTGCTCTTGGCGGCCTCGCTGTCCATGTCGAAGGAGGTCGCCATGCCAGAGAAGCGCGCGCCCTGTACGGCGCCGACATAGGTCGCGACCGACTGTCCCCCGACATCGAGGGAATAGAGCTCCAGCGTCGGCGCGGTCTCGCCCTCCGCCCGGGCGCCGCGCTCGATGAAGCGGCGCACCGCGGGCGGTGCGAACGGATCGGCGATGCCCATCATCGCGAAACGCGCCGCCTTCTGGCGCAAGAAGGCGTCGATGACGCGGGCGATTTCCTCCGGCGTCCGGGCCCGCACCACTTCGGAGGGACCATAGGCCTGGAAACGGTTGCGCTTGTTCTTGAGCTTCTTGTGGGCGTGGCTGCTCATCGAGCGCCGCAGCGAACCCTCGGCATCGCCGGGCGTGAGGGCGAGCTTGTAGGCTCCGCTCGGGCTCGGGCCGCCGGCGAGCTGGGCCAGCGGGTTCGGCACACCCTGCCACTGCGTCGGCTGGTTGACGAAGATGAAGGCGTCGAGCCCGCCGATGGCCGCCCCGATCTCGGCCAGCATCAGCCGCGCGGCGGCAGCGTCCAGCCCGGCGGCGAAGGCCGGGTCGTAGAGCCCCATATGATAGTTGGCATGCTTGCCGCCGATGAATTCGGCGAAGCGGATGCCATTGCGGCGCGTGATGACGAGCGGCAGGATCGCCAGCGGTTCGCCGGTCGCGCCGCGCAGCACCGCATGGCGGAACACCATGCGCTCGGCCCGGCCGACCGTTTCCGCGAAGGCGCGCACCCAGCCATGGGCCTGGTAGGGCGTGACCAGGGCGCGCTGCTCGAGCCACTGCCAATCCTCGGCCAGCGCCGCGATGTCCGCGACCACCGACAGGCTGGCCCAGCCTCTCGTGACGCCGGCCTCGCGCGCGACCGGCTGATCGGCGAGGCGAGGGGGGGCGGATGGACTCTGTTCGACGAGCGCTGACATGGATCTGAAAGCCTCGGGAGCAACGGCGATGCCGCCTCCTTAACCCGCTATTGTGAACGGACTGGCCAAGATCGCCCGAGATCGCTCGCGATGGCGCCGCCATCGGACAACAGCGTTAGCGGGCGGTTGCCGCGGAACGGACAGATGAACCTGCGCCACCTTGCCTTCTCCGCCGTCTTCAGGGCGATCGCGGCCACAGGCGCCGACCGCTGGGGCAGGGGCCTCGCGCAGGGCCGCGGCGTCATCCTGACGCTGCATCATGTCCGGCCGCGAGGCGCGGGCGGCTTCCGGCCCAATGGCCTGCTCGAGATCACGCCCGACTTCCTCGACCGCACGCTCGCCCTGATCCGCGCCGAGGGCTATGATCTGGTGTCGCTGGACGAAGCGCTCGTTCGGCTGGCGGCACCGCGCCCGGGCCGCGTCTTCGTCGCGCTGACCTTCGACGACGGCTATCGCGACAATGTCGAGCACGCCTGGCCGGTGCTGGCGAAGCATCACGCGCCGTGGACGCTCTTCGTCACGCCGGGCTTCGCCGACCGCACCGCGCGGCTCTGGTGGCTGGAACTGGAGGAGGCGATCCGCGCGCTGCCGGCGCTCTCGCTTTCCCTGCCAGACGGCCCCTTCACGGCCAGGACGGCCAGCGAAGCCGGCAAGCAGCGCGCTTTTGAGACGCTCTACTGGCGTCTGCGCAAACAGCCGGAAGCGATTCTGCTGTCGGCGATTTCCGATCTCATGGCCCAGGCCGGCATGGATTCCGCCGCGCTCGTGGAGCGCGAATGCCTGCCCTGGGAGACGCTGCGCGCTTTGGCCGGCGCGCCGGGCGTCACCATCGGCGCCCACACGCTGACGCATCCGATGCTGGCCAAGCATGACGAGGCCTTCGCCCACGCCGAGATCACCGAGAGCAGAACCCGGATCGAGGCCGAGCTTGGCCTCCCCATCCGCCACTTCGCCTATCCGGTCGGCGACCCCACCTCGGCCGGTCCGCGGGAGTTCGCCATGGCGAAGGCGGCAGGCTTCGCCAGCGCGGTGACGACGCGGCCGGGCCATCTCTTCGCGGAGCATGCCGACCACCTCCACGCTTTGCCGCGCGTCTCGCTCAACGGGCTGCACCAGAGCGAGGCGGCCGTAAGGGCGCTGCTGTCCGGGTTGCCGTTCTGGCTCTGGAACCGGGGGCGGCGGGTGAACGCCGAATAGCGCCGGACGTCATGGTCGGGCTTGTCCCGACCATCCACGTCTTTGCTGGTCGGGACCTGAGTTCAAGACGTGGATGCTCGCCACAAGGGCGAGCATGACGGGTGCGCGCTTCAGACCCGGTCCTTCCGCTCCATCCACTTGATCAGCGGCAGCAGCGGCAGCACCCAGACCAGGCCGAGCGCGATATAGGCGATCGTCTGGACTAATTTCGGCGCCTCGGTGATGCGCCCCTGCGCCAGCGCCATGGCGACGAGAGCGTAGACGCAGACGAAGACGATGATGACGACGGCGCCGATCAGCTTGCGGTGGGTTTGTCTCATCGGGCGGTCTCGTCCTGGTTCTCGGCGCGGGCGCCGGCCTGCGGCAATGCGGGCGTTGTCGGCTCCCGGCGCGCCGACTATCTGTCACCTGCTCCCGCGCTTGTGAAGCCAATCCGATGCGACCGAAGGCCCCGCTTCCGTGACGATCGCTCTCGACAGACACCCCTCGATCATCCTGCAGGGCGGCCAGCATGCCGGGGTCAGGCGCTGGCTCTGGGCCGTGGCGGCGCTGGTCTTCGTCATGGTCGTCGTCGGCGGCGCGACGCGGCTGACGGGCTCCGGCCTCTCGATCACGGAATGGAAGCCGATCACCGGCGCCCTGCCGCCGCTCTCGGCCGAGGCCTGGGCGAGTGAATTCGCGAAATACCGCGCCAGCCCGCAATACCAGCTGCTGAACCAGGGCATGAGCCTCGGCGAGTTCCAGTTCATCTACTGGTGGGAATGGGGCCACCGCCAGCTCGGCCGCTTCATCGGCCTGGTCTATCTCGGCGGCTTCCTGGTTGTCGCAGGCCTGCGGCTGCTGTCCTGGCGCCAGACCCTGGTGCTCTTCGGCATGGGGCTGCTGCTCGGCCTGCAGGGCACGATCGGCTGGATCATGGTGGCGTCCGGCCTGCAGCCCGGCATGATCGCGGTCGCGCCGGTCAAGCTGACGCTGCATCTGACCTTCGCCGCGCTCTTCTTCGCCTCCGTCGTCGCCTTCGCGACATTCCTGACCCCGCCGCGTCGGGCCGAACCGGCGCAGGGCCGGGGCATGGCCTGGCTGCTGCTGGCGCTGCTCTTCGGGCAGATCGCGCTCGGCGGGCTCGTCGCCGGCTCGCGCGCCGGCTTCGTCTACAACACCTGGCCGCTGATGGACGGCGCGCTGGTGCCTGGCGTCGAGACGCTGTTCGTGCGGCCCGCCTTCTGGGAGAATTTCGTCGACAACGCCGCTCTCGTGCAGTTCAACCACCGCATCGGCGCCTATCTGCTGCTGGCGCTGGCGCTCTGGCACATGCTCTCGCTGCGCAGGGCGGCGCCGGGCTCGGGCGGGGCCAAGCGCGCGACCGCTCTCGCCGGCCTGACGCTGAGCCAGGCCGTGCTGGGCATCGTCACGCTGCTGCTGGTCGTGCCGCTCTGGGCCGGGCTCGCCCACCAGGCGCTCGGCTTCCTCGTGCTGGCGATGGGCGTGGTGCATGTGACGCGCAACGAGGGCGCCTCGCGGGGGTGAACCGCGCCGTCATGCTCGGGGCATTGCGAAGCAATGAGCCCGGAACCCATGACCGCCGAGCACCCAAGGAAAGGCGACCGGCGGCCGCGTGCTTTCTGCAGCCGCCTGCGGTTATGGGTTCCGGGCTCGCCCTGCGGGCGCCCCGGAATGACGGCGTGGCTATTGACGAAGATCAGGCCAGCGCTTGATCCAGATCGTCGATCAGATCCTGCACGTCCTCCAGCCCGATCGACAGGCGGATCACCTGCGGGCCGGCGCCGGATGCCGTCTTCTGCTCGTCGCTGAGCTGGCGATGCGTGGTCGAGGCCGGGTGTATGACCAGCGAGCGCGTGTCGCCGATATTGGCGAGATGCGAGAACAGC
The DNA here is from genome assembly GCF_001557075.1 of Methylobacterium sp. CCH7-A2. Taxonomy (NCBI): domain Bacteria; kingdom Pseudomonadati; phylum Pseudomonadota; class Alphaproteobacteria; order Hyphomicrobiales; family Methylobacteriaceae; genus Methylobacterium; species Methylobacterium sp. CCH7-A2. The sequence continues at coordinate 1,883 of NZ_LSKN01000196.1, read as the reverse complement.
TTGAGCTCGGTGACGAGCTTGACGCCGGCGTCGTAGCCGCCCTTCAGCCCGAAGGTGAAGACCGCGCCGGCGCCCTTCGGCGAATAGCGCTTCGCCAGCTCATGATACTTGTCGCCGGGCAGGCCCGGATAGCTGACCCATTCCACCGCCGGATGCTTCGAAAGATGCGTCGCGACCGCCAGCGCGCTCTCGCAATGGCGCTGCATGCGCAGCGGCAGCGTCTCGATGCCGGTCAGGATCATGAAGGCGTTGAAGGGCGAGAGCGCCGGGCCCATGTCGCGCAGGCCCAGCACGCGGGTCGCGATGGCGAAGGCGAAATTGCCGAAGGTCTCGCCCAGCACCATGCCGTTATATTCCGGCCGCGGCTTGGAGAGCATCGGGTAGCGGTCGTCGCCGACCCAGTTGAACGAGCCGCCATCGACGATGATGCCGCCGATCGAGTTGCCGTGGCCGCCGAGGAACTTGGTCAGCGAATGCACCACGATGTCGGCGCCATGCTCGAAGGGGCGGATCAGGTAGGGCGTCGCCATGGTGTTGTCGACGATCAGCGGGATGTTGTGCTTCTTCGCGATCTTCGAGATGCCGGCGATGTCGACGATCACGCCGCCCGGATTGGCGATGGATTCGATGAAGATCGCCTTGGTCTTCGGCGTCACCGCGGCGGCGAAGGCCTCGAGATCGTCCGAATCGGCCCAGATCACGTTCCAGCCGAAGTTCTTGTAGGAGTGGTTGAACTGGTTGATCGAGCCGCCATAGAGCTTCTTGGCGGCGACGAACTCGTCGCCCGGCTGCAGCAGCGCATGGAAGGTCAGGAACTCGGCGGCATGGCCCGAGGCGACGGCGAGCGCGGCCGTGCCGCCTTCCAGCGCCGCGACGCGCTCCTCCAGCACCGCATTGGTCGGGTTGCCGATGCGGGTGTAGATGTTGCCGAAGGCCTGCAGCCCGAACAGCGAGGCGGCATGGTCGACATCGTCGAAGACGAAGGAGGTCGTCTGGTAGATCGGCGTGGCGCGCGCGCCGGTGGCCGCATCCGGCGCGGCGCCGGCATGGATGGCGAGCGTGTGGAAACCGGGTGCGCGGTCGGTCATCGTCTACTCCCTGCGATCTTCTGAATGCGAGACATTGCGTTCGTTTTATCGAACGACCCCGGCAGCGTCAATTCATCGACCGCGCGGATCCTCACGTCCCCGGGCGGTGGATCGTCAGTTTCTGGAAGCCCTTGCCGGCGAGCACCGGCTTCTTCGACGACAGGATGCGCGAGTTGATGCCCTGCCAGCCGATCTCGCCCGAGAGGCGGCCATACTCGATCTTGGGGCAGCGGTTCATGATCACGGCGACGCCCTTGGCCTCGGCCTTCGCCGCCGCCTCGTCATTGCGCACGGAGAGCTGCATCCAGATCACCTTCGGCAGCGGATCGAGCGTCAGCGCCTCGTCGGTGAGCGGCCCGGCGGCTTCCGAGTTGCGGAAGATCTCGACCATGTCGACGGGACCGGGGATGTCCTTCAGCGACGCGTAAACGGTCTTGCCCAGCAGCGTTTGGCCGGCGAGGCCGGGATTGACGGGGATGACGTCGTAGCCCCGGTCGAGCAGGTATTTCGTCACGATCCAGGAAGGCCGCGCCTCGTTCGCTGAGGCGCCGACCAGCGCGATGCGCTTGGTGTCCTTGAGAATCTGACGGATCTGCGCGTCGGGATAGGCGTCGTGGGACATGGACAAGGCTCTGATCCGGCAAGGAGAGGCGCGGGGAACCCCTCTCCCGTGTGGGAGAGGGGCAGGGGTGAGGGCCGGACGGCAAACCAGTGAAACGATAGCGGGCTGCGGCAGAAATCTGGTCCAGGGGCCGACACCTCACCCCTGCCCCTCTCCTTACAGGAGAGGGGTTC
>NZ_LSKN01000195.1:0-238 GCF_001557075.1 Methylobacterium sp. CCH7-A2 | reverse complement strand
GCGGTGAGCGCCTTCTCCGCCATCCGGCGCGGCTCGAGGAAGCCCGGGAAATAGCTGCCCTTGCGCAGCTTGGGGATGCGCAGCTCGACCGTGCCGGCGCGCGTCTCCCAGTCGCGCTCGCGATAGCCGTTGCGCTGGGCCAGCCGATCAGCGCTCTTCTCGCCAAAGCCGGCGCCGGTCAGTCCGCCGACCTCCAGCTCCATCAGGCGTTGCGCGGCAAAGCCGATCATCTCGCGCA
>NZ_LSKN01000194.1:0-293 GCF_001557075.1 Methylobacterium sp. CCH7-A2 | reverse complement strand
CAACCCCTTGGAATCACGAGTGCCCCAGTCGCTCAACCCTTTCGGGACGGGCTCTCAGTGATCGATACGACCCGCGTTATGACTGTCACCATCAGCCGCTGTTTCGAGATGAACACGTTCGCGAGCTCGTCGACAGCTTGATCGCGGCACAGCTGGATGTCCTCCAGGGCGATGTCGGAATGCGGGCCTCGACTGCGATCATCGTGGCCGCTGAGAAAGCAATGGGGAAGCATGCCCGGCCGGCGCGCGAACGATCGCGCCATTCGGCCCGCCGCGACATCGCGCGAACCGCG
>NZ_LSKN01000193.1:0-22542 GCF_001557075.1 Methylobacterium sp. CCH7-A2 | reverse complement strand
AAGCCGGCACGCGGTGGCTCTGCGAAGCTACACCACCAGCAGGGACACGACCTCAATCGTCGGATTAGATATGACTTCATCAGCGCCTCAACCCTGATTCAAGACGGCTTCGAGCGAGCTGCTACTTATTGTGAGTCAAAGGGTGAAGCGTTTGATTTTGTAGAGGAAAACCCATGAGTAACGTCATTTCCGGAAATGCACTGCGGGATCGCATCCTCGCAAAGCTCTCCGCGAAGGCGGAGCGGACCGAAGACAATCTGGATTGGCTAAAAGCCATATCTGTGCCTTCGCACCGCGAACTCTTGACCCTAATTGCCCAAGAGGAGCCGGGCTCGATCGGGCAGCTCGCAGAGCTTGCGGGCAAAGCACAGCCCAACGTGAGCCGTTCCCTAAGTGCGCTCGCTTCTGCGGGACTTGTGGAGATCGAAACGTCAGGGCGGGTTGCCATCCCGCGCCTCACGACGCTTGGGCTGGAAAAGCTCCAGCAATTCCGGCTGGTGCCTCAACCTGTGCCTTCTCCAAGAGTGGATGGCGAAGGAACGGACGGCCGCGCTTTTGAACTCGGGGTGTCTGCGTCCCCTGACACACCTGCTGTCCTGGACCGAGATTTTATCCAAGGTTCATTCACCTTGAATGCCCGAATTCGAGACGGAAGTTCATTTGAGGGGACGTACGATGTCGACATTGTCAAAGAGGTCGGACACCTCACTCATAATTGGTGGCGCGTCATCTATCGCGCCGATGCCCCATATCACGTCGGGGTGTTCAGAAGCACGCGAGGAAAGCTGGCTGCCTGCTCATTTAAGTCGACTGGTCGTAATGTCGAGGTGCTGCTGAGCCGCTCTGAACCCGATATGGCGCCAGCGGTCGCAGCCATTTTCTCGACCACCGATTTTGAGAATCTCCTGCTAGACTCGCTGGCGAAGCCAGTGGTCTTAATGCTGCGTTCACGGGGGCGCTACGATCGCCCACTTGAGTCCAATGTGAGCCAAATCGAAGAGACGCGATCTTACCCGAACGAGTATCAGTTCGCTCGGACCGCTGGAGCTCTTGGGTTGATCCCCACTGCCTTGTCGGAACAAGCCGCTGTCTCTGTGCGCGAGCTCGTCGAGTACATCGATGACGAGGATGTTCGGCTCGATTTCGCCTCTGCCGTGTTGGGGGAGGATTTGAATGCTGGTCGGGAATGGGTTGCGCGCGAGATGGAAGCCGCGGGGCAGGGAAACCGACTTCCGCGGCTTCCCGAATTGCGCAAGGAATGCCTGTTGTTAGCCAACATGGAGGCAAACCGCCCGTACAAGATTGGGATTTCGCTTGCGAAAGCCGTTCGGAAGAAGATTGGGTTGGCTTGCGATACAGCGTTTGGCGGCCTGAATGGATTGGCCAAGCAGATGGGCGCGGATGAGGGAATATCGCTTAGTTCGGATCCGCCTGGATCACTTCTCGCTTTTCAGGGCCTTAATAATGGCGAGCCGATACTACTGACTTCGGACAGAGGCCCTGTGGGATCGACATTCGTGATGGCCCGGGCAATTGGGGATTACATCGCGTATGGAAGCCGCAAATCGTGCGTCACGGAGCTTTACACGGAGCGCCAAGCCCTGGGTCGCGCCTTCGCCGCGGAGCTCCTCGCTCCTTCCGAAGCTATAATTTCGATGGTGCACAAGGAAGACAAGCCGATGAACGCGATCGCCCGCCATTTCGGCGTGGGGACCGAGGTCGTGCGTCGCCAGTACGACAACAACTCGCAGTTTGTGCGCGCGCCGTTCAACAATGGAATGTCAGCAAGCGCTTGATCTCCGAAATCGCGATTGCTCATCCTGCCGTGCAGTCGCGGCTTGTTGGGACGTTAGGTACCCGACCGAATGGCGCTCTACACTTGGCATCAGCGCCTGTGCTTCTCTGCTGGGAACGGCTACTCCGCCGTTCGATTGAGCGAGAGAATTTAGCGCGACGGATCACATGATCCCCCAGGCCCGGTAGCGCTTCCGGCCGGTGAGTTCGCGCGGCAGGCTGCCGCCGAGCTCCTTCAGCATCGCCTCGACCGCCTGCGGCGTCACTTTTAGCCGGGCCGCCGCGAGTTGCACGGTAACCAGCGGAGACGCGACGAACACGTCAACCAACTCCGCCAATTTCGAATTCCCCCGCCGGCCCTCACACCTCCGCAGCATCACGCTCCGCGCCAGCGAGAGCCGATCGAGATCGCCCTGCCCGAACGCCGCCGCCTCACCAAACGCGCCGAGCAGCCCCGCGATCCGGGAGTTGAGCGCCAAATGCGGGCTCCACCGAAACCGTCCCCGCCTGAGCCCCAGCCCAAGCGCCGGCAAATGCGCCGAACATAAACCCCGCTGGCGCAACACGGTCGCCGCGAACGCGAAGCCGAGTTCGCCCGCGCGGTCCGACGGCTCGAGCCAGAGCCAGGCATCGAGCGCGAGCGCGGCGGCAAGCGCGGCCGGCAGCCCCCTCCCCTCCTCCAGAATGGCGAGCCAGCGCGCGAACCGCCCGGCGGCGTCATAGCCGGGATCGCGCAAGGTCAGGTTTTTGCGACCCTCCTCGGAGGACAGATCGTTCCAGGCATCGAGCTTTTTTCGCGTCCGGACCAACAATGCGTCGATTTCGGCAAAGGCCGGATCGGCGTGATCGTCCTCCTCCTCTTCCTCAAGGTCGAGGGTATCCTCGTCGGCCTGGTCCTCCTCGTCGTCTTCACGATCGGTCCGGTCCCAGGGCGCTGCGAGCTGTTTCACGGTCCCCGACGGGGTCGTCGCCCTGCCAGGCCGACCTGGTTCCGGTGGCCCCTCGATCCCGAGCCGCAGTCGCAGGGCGCTCTCGCTCAAAATCTCGGCCGGCTCGCGCCGCGCCAGGCGCCGTCGTTCGTCGAGCATGGCGGCGGCCCGCGCGAGCTCGCGCGTCGGGCTGCGCACATCCATGCCGGCGTCGTGCAGGACGAGATCTTCGAGCGGGCACAGCCCGCCGGTGAGCCCAATCAGGGCCTGGGCTTCGAAGGCGTGGCCGCGCTGGCGTGCTCCTTCCCCCAGGACGGCCTCGGCGCGGAGCAAGCGCTCGTCGAAGCGAGCGAGCGCGACCGCCGCGGCCTCCGCGGCTGCGGCGCAGTCGCAAACCAGGGCTTGGCGCTGGGTGTGCGGGAGTCCGTACCTAATTGATTTCACATCCAGAGAACTATCACAGCCAATTTAAATAGCCATAAACTTGTTTCACATCGACATCATTTAGTACGTATCCATCACTATCGATAATTACCTCTTATCGATAGTGATGGACATAGCCTTGCAAATCGACGATTCTGGCGGTCCAAAAGCCCGCCGGCGACGTCAGCCGGGCCTCCGGTCGACGAGATCGGCCCTCGCAAGCCGCAGCAGGAGCGCCCGTGACCTCGACCTCCCTGCTCTCGGCCGAGACAGAAACGCGGCGCGCGCTGCAGCTCGACGCGCTTTCCGGCATCTTGCCGCTGGAGCGCCGCGATCAGCTGGCGCAAATCCTGACCGACGACGATGTCGCGACGCTGCGGCACCTGGCCCGCGAGGGCATGGGCGAAAACTCGCTGCGCGCGCTGGCCTCGGATCTGGCCTATCTCGAAGCCTGGTCGCTTGCTGCGACAGGGTTTGCCCTGCCCTGGCCGGCGCCGGAGGCGTTGGTGTTGAAATTTATCGCCCATCATCTCTGGGATCCGGCGCGACGGGCCGAGGATACCGCGCACGGCATGCCGGCTGACGTCGAGGCGTCCCTGCGCGCCGGCGACCATCTGCGCAGCGACGGGCCCCACGCGAGTTCGACCGTGAAGCGCCGCCTGGCGCATTGGGCGACCCTGCATCGCTGGAAGGGTCTTGAGAGCCCGCTCGGCACGCCGGCGATCCGGACGGGTATGCGCCTGGCGGTCCGGGCCAGCGCAGAACCGCGCCGGCGCAAGAGCAAGCGCGCCATCACCCGCGACATCCTCGACCGGTTGATCGCGACCTGCCAAACCGACCGCCTCGCCGACACCCGCGATCTCGCCATCCTGCTCGTCGCCTTCGGCTCGGGTGGGCGCCGGCGCAGCGAGGTCGCGCGGCTACGCCTCGAGCAGCTCACCGTCGAGCCGGATGTGCTGCTCGATCCCGATGATAAGGATTCGCCGCGCCTGCCCTGCATGGCGATCGCGCTCGGGCGCACCAAGAACACCCAAGCGGACGATGACGCTCGCGTCCTGCTGATCGGGGCGCCCGTCACGGCGCTGCGCGAGTGGATCGAGCGGGCCGATGTCAAGAAGGGCGCGGTGTTCCGGGCTATCGATCAATGGGAGGCGATCAACGATCGCGCGCTGACTCCTCAGGCGATCAACCTGATCCTGAAACGGCGCTGCGCCATGGCCGGGCTTGATCCAGTTGAGTTCTCCGCCCATGGCCTGCGCTCGGGCTATCTCACCGAGGCGGCCCGCAACGGCGTCGCCCTGCCCGCCGCGATGCGCCAGTCCCAGCATCGCTCGGTCCAGCAGGCCGCGCGCTATTACAACGATGCCGACCAGGCGCTGGGCAAGGCCGCGCGGCTGGCGGTATGAGCTTCCTTTCGGGTCCGACAGCCTGCATGCTTCCGGACAGCCACGAGAGACACGGCCATGCCGATGAGCGACGACAAACGAGAGCGTTTTTGCGCGCAGCTCGACCAAGCCGTCGATGCGGCCAAGGCGGCCTTGGTACCCGTCTTCGATGGCGGCGCCTACGACCTGTCCGAAGACGAGCTGTCGCTGCTGTCGGAGGTCTCGTTCAAGCTCGGCATGCTGCGCATCGTCATCATCGACAAAAATCTGATCGCCGACCAGGTCGAAGCCCGCTGGTAGGAGGAGAAGGCGCGGCGGGCTGAGGCCGTTCTGCGCCACGAACAGCGGTCATCGAAGGGGTAGCCACCTAACGGCAGTGCCGGGGATCGAGACCATGCGCCAGGGCGCGACGCGGAGCGCACAAACCACCCGGCGACTGCTGTTGCCAGGTGCAGTGATGCGCTCGCGGACAATCAAAATCCCGACGACGCGTCGGATCGTTCAATCGCGGCCAGGACCCCCCTTCCCCGGCTGACGCCATCGCAACCTCTCCGGTCGCCACACGCCCGGCCTGACAGACTTGTCCGTCGAACCAACGGCAACCCTCGCGCTCGCATGGCGCATTTATCGCTCCGCTCCAGCTCGACCCGTCGGCCGCGAAGAGCGGGCACATGGTCGCAGGGCAAAAACTGATGTCCGTCATCGCGCTGCCGACCCAACAATTTGCTCCGTGCCAGCGATCGCAGACATCGAACACGTTTGCTCGGCGCGAAGCGAAAGTCCCTGCCCTTCCAGCCAGACCTCGACCGCGGTCGCCCGCGCGGGCCCAATGCCTTTTTCCGCCTCGAGCTCGGCCCGGCTATAGGCCGCCGCGATCCGCGCCAGATTGGCGGCCCTTTCGCGGGCAAAGCGGCCACCGAGTGCCGCGTGGCGACCGGAGAGCAGCACGGTCAGTATTGCTCGGGACAGTTTGGCCATTGCGAGCATCACAAGCCCTCGCGGCGGAGTCTGCAAGGCCGCGATAGCCCTGAGCAAAACATCCAGACAGAGCGTGGCAGCGCTGCATCACGATCACGCCCGCTTCTTTTCGCGCTTGCGGCTGCCGATCAGCGCCATCAGCATCGGCCCGAGCGAGAACTCCGCCGCTTGCGCCTTTCGTGTCAGTTCGCGCAGATAGCCGCCGCCGCTGGATATTGCCTCGCCGCGCTGCAGGATCGCCGCCACCACGATCGAGGCCTGGACCTCGTCCATGACGCCAATCGCCTCCTCCCAGGCGCTTGGGCTGATCCCGAGCATCGGCCGGACGACGGCAACCGTCGCCAAGAAGTCGCGCCAATTGGCGATTCCGCCCTTCGAATAGTCGATGAGGTCGGGACAGGCGTCCAGAACCATGCCCAGCGGGAACGTCCCATCCGGCACCCGCTTCGGTTCCGGCACGATCTCCAAACCAACCCCCCTGCTTTCTGGAAAGCGAGGTTCAAGTTCAACAGGGGAGTCTGGATTTGAATTTTGTATGTGACGCTCATTCTGAGACTCATTGCCGCTCATTTTTTGAGTTTTGATATGCGTTTCCAGGAGGTTGAGGATTTCGTCGGCCAAGAGCGAGAGTTCGTCGGCGATTGGCTCCAGGGCTTGCCGCGTAGCGATGCGCGGAATCCGGATCATGATGCCGCGATAGAGCTGGTGTATCTCGGCCCAGTCGGCCGGCCCCTGCCCACCTGCCTGTGTCGGAACGCCTTCCTCGATCCCCGTCGCGATCATTTTTGCGATGTCGCGCCGGCAGATCGTGATGCGCTCACGGACCAGGCGCAGCGCCCGAGCTTCGGCCGCGACCTCGGCCGCGAGAGCTTCGAATTCCTCAGCTCGCACGACGAGCGGCGCCAGATCGAAGCCAAAGGCGAACTCGATCTCCCCTGCCCTGCCCTTGCGGGCGTAGCGCTTGCCGTTGGGGCTATCGCGCCGGACGATCAGCCCGGCATCGACCAGAGCCGCCAGATGGCGCCTGAGCGTCGCCATGGGCATGCCATGCGCCCGCAAGGAGAGCTGGTGGTTCGATGGGAAGACGATGAGGCCTTCGCCGGTGAGGACGGTTTCAGGGTGGAAGGACAGCAAAGCGTCCAGGACGGCCAGCGCCCGCTCAGGGACGCCCAGCGCGTTCTTGGCGGTGCAGATCGCACGGAAGATATTCCATTTGTGGACCGCCTTCTCCGGCGGTCGTGCTTTCGCGACCACCTGACTTGCCACATGGGCAAGAGTCAGCGATCGCCGCCCAAAAGGCGTCGTTACGGATAGTCGCGTCATGGTTTTGCCCTTCAGCTTTAGGCAAAGCGAGAGCGCGCACCAAAACGGCGTCCAATCTCCTCACGGAGACTCTTGACTGTGATTCGCGGAAGTGGGATTCTCATTGTCGCCAGACTAACGAGAGGGGCTTCCGAGACGCTGTTTCGGGGGCCTTTCTTTTTGCCTTGGCTACCTCTTAGTTTGTTGCACCATCATCCGGCTTCAGCCAAGGCCTTCGCCGCCTCCATCGCCCTGCTCGACCTTGTCAGATGACAAGCTTTTCGCAGGTCGCTGAAATCACGCCTCGCCCTCTCGGGCAAAAAATCGCTCCATGAGTCCCGGCAGCTCCCCTTCGAGGAAATCGCTGAAGGCCTGACCGTGACCGGATGCGACCGACAATCGGACGTCGTCGTTCGAAAACATCGCCTTGCCGACGACCCTGCCAGCCGGGCTCCTGAGCTTCATCTCCCGGCGCGGTCGCGCGACGGGCGGCGTTACCGCGGCCAACGCCGCTTTGAACCGCTCGTCCGACGGAAGCGCTGAGACCTTGTCATCTGACAAGGCCTTCCTGACTCTATCGAGAGCCGAGGTGTCGTTGCCGATCGCATCTGCCAGCGCCGTCCAGCGAGGACGCCCAACCTTCGGCGCCCGACCGATCGCTTCGATGATCTCAACCGGCAGGGCCCGGGAAACCGCTCGAAACCTTGCCAGTTCCGGATCGTCCACGGACAAAGCGGCTCGGACATCGCGCGACCTGATCCCCGCATCATCCATGCGCTTGGCGAACAGCGCGCGTTCGACCCAGCTCAGATCCTGGCGCGCGGCATTTTCGATGCCTTGGGCGACGACGAGCTCGACATCCGACAGCGCGAGAACCGTCGCCTTGACCTTGATCCCGAGATCGGATGCAGCCCGCCACCGACGATGCCCATAAACGACCTGATAGCGGCCCTCATGCGATGGGTGCCGGCGAACCTGGATCGGGACCTTCTGACCCTCCTCCGAGATCAGCGTCTTTAGCGCCGCGAATTCGAGATCATCGTCATCTGGCAATCGGTCGGGGAAAGGGGAGGGGTCGATCAGCTTGGGATCGATATCCACTCCGCCGCCGGCATCGACAAGCGCCTTGAGGCGGTCGCGCTCTTCCCGCAACTCGGTGAGCGAGCGCTGTGTCGCTCCGATCACGCCCGCCCCAACCCGGGCCAGCGGCTGCGCCACCATTGGACCGGCGTCCGCACCCGGCACATCCGGAACCGCTGTGTCGGGCTGGGAGAAGGAGCCGAAGTTCGCCAGGATCGATTTTCCGCCGGCACGCTTGCCCATCATGTCCGGCCCCAGCTTTGCTTGATCAGGCTGAGGATCTGGTCGTTGACAGCATCGACGGACTCGCGCGCGCGTTTGGCTGTCGCTGCTGAGATGTTGCCAGGCTCGAGCTCGTACAACGTGCGCTTCGCCAGGCCCGCCGTCTCGATGGCCGCGCTTTCAACCGCGGTTGATGTGAGAACGTCCTCGGTGAAGAGATGGCGAAGCATGGTCACGACATGGACCTGCGATTGGTCCATCGGGTCGTGCCGCGTCACCACGTAGCGCAGAAAATCTTGGCTCATCGTGGCTCCGGCGTCGCGGATCACCGAGATCAGGTCCCCCATCATCAGAAGGAACTGGCTCATCGACATCACGTCGAGCATCGCGGGGTGCACGGTCACAAGCAGCCCGGTCGCCGCGTAGATGGCGCCCAGCGTCAAGAACCCTAGCGATGGCGGCGTATCGAGGATGACGACGTCGTAATCGTCCTCCACCTCCGCCAGAGCGAGCCGAAGGCGCTCGAAAAAGATGCCGTCCGAACCAGCCTGGCGTTTCGAAAGGAAGCGCGGCGTTTCGTGCTCGTACTCCATGACCTCGATGTTTCCCGGGATCAGGTCGATCCCGCTGAAATAGGTCGGCCGGATGATCTCCGCGATGGGGCGGCGTTCGTCGTCGTATCGAAGAGCGGCGTAGATCGTCTCGTTGTGCTGCACATCCATTTCAGGCTGCGCGCCGAACATCGCCGACAGAGACGCCTGCGGATCGAGATCGATCGCCAGAACGCGATAGCCATGCAACGCCAGGTAATGCGCCAGATGGGCGCTCGTCGTCGTCTTCGCGCTGCCGCCCTTGAAATTGGCGACGGCCAATATCTGCAAATGCTCTCCGACTCGCCGATGCGGCAGGAATCGTAAGGCTTCAGCGGGGCGCTGCGCTGCGAACAACGCGCGAAGCGCGTTGATCTGCGCCAGCGTGTAGGCGCGGTGATTGTTCTCGAGCCGGGCAGGGACGGGGCCCTTGCCTTCATTCGACATCAGCTTGAGGGTCGACTCAGGAATCGACGTCAGCCTGGACACTTCATGTATCATGAAATGCCTGAGGCTCTTTTGCGCGTTGGGCGGATACATCTGCTTGCGCCGTGCCTGCAGATGATCCGAGAGCATGCCGGCGTGCCGGACGATCTTGTCCGCAGGATCCTCGCCCTGCATTGTGGTCAACGCCTGCGGCATCATTGTCGATTCTGAACCCCATTGTCGGGCTAGGTACGTTTTATCGCCCTACGCCCGACAAATGTTGGCCATGATTCTCGCCTGCCGTCCAGAGATTTAAGGTTAACAGATACTTAATGGCGCTGGACGACGTGGTCCATTTCACGTCCGCCCCGAGGAATTAGAATAGGTTCTCAGGTGCTTACGTTCTGGAGGCCGTGCCTTCAGCTCGAGCGCAAATGGGAGATTGTTGAAACCGATCAGGCAATCCACCGTGCTTTGAGCGCATTGGCGACAGCCTGCGGCAACGTCTCCGCTCCGAGGTTCGCCCGGGCGTTATCAAGGTGAAACTTAATCGCCCGCGGCGTGATCCCCATGATCATGGCGGTCGCCTCCATCGATTTTCCCCGAGCAGCCCATGTGAGGCATTCCCTCTCGCGCTGGGTCAACGGCACCGCGTCATTGGGCGGAGACCGCAGCCCCAATTTCGCATCGGCGTGCGCGTGAAATGTCAGCCCGATCAGTTGGACGATGTCGTTCGCTTCGGTGACCATCCTCCCATGAGCTGAGCTGACTTCGTCGACCGCGAAGGTGAAGGCGGCGAACCGATTGAAGCCGCCGGCGATCGCGACAGAGACGCCATGGCGGATGCCAAACTCGTCTGCGTCGTCGAAAAGGCGCTTCTGGGCGCGCAGCGGAAACTGACGCGCGGCTTCGCGGGTCCACTGCAGTGTTGCGCGCCCGCTTCGAGCGAAGGCGACCACGGGATCGACGTCCTGGTAGCCCTCCGCAAAATAATGCTCGCTCCAGCGCTTGGGATAGGACGAGATCAAGACTGGATCGGCTTCGCCAAAGCCGAGATAGGCGAAGTACCGGAACCCCATGCTCTCGGCGACACGTTGGCCGACGCGCCCGAACTCCGCTTCCGCGTCCGACGAGTGCAGACCGTCGACCAGCTCTTGATAAGCCATTTCCACCGATTTCATCGGGTCTCCGTTGTGTTGCGGCGCCTTGCTTCACGCGCCTGATGATCCTCTCGCGATCGATGCGGATGGCATTTGCCGGAAAGATATGGCGATAGCGCGGCCACAACCTTTGAGCGAATCCACCCTGTCAGATCCGACAGGTTCGTTCAGAGCCTGCGTCTGATTGGTTGGCTCCAGATCAACGATTCGGAGGTGGCCATGCAGGTCGTCGAACTGACCCGCGCCGGATATGGCGCCAACATCTCACTGCTGATGGGCATGCATCGGCTGAGGCGAAAAGTGTTCAAGGATCGGCTCGACTGGTCGGTCTCGACCACGAGCGATCTCGAGATGGATCGCTACGACACATTGGATGTGCGCTACCTGGTCGTCGCCGATCGCGGTGCAGTTCTGGGCTGCGTGCGGCTGCTGCCGACGACAGGGCCGAACATGCTGGCCGACACGTTTCCGGAGCTGCTCGACGGCGGTCCAGCGCCGCACTCCGAACTTGTCGCGGAAAGCTCGCGCTTCTGCGTCGATACCGAAGCGACCGACGCCAAGACCGATTGCGGTCTGCGGCAAGCGACGTTCATGCTGTTCGCCGCCATGCTTGAATGGGGAGAGGCGAGGGGACTGGCGTCGATCGCGACCGTGACGGATCGGCGCATGGAGCGCATTCTGCGGCGCGCGGGATGGACCCTTGCGCGTATCGGCGCGCCGCGGCGGATCGGATCGACCACCGCCGTCGCAGGCTTGCTGCCGATCGAGCAGGATGCGCTGACTGCGATTCGACGCAACGGCGGCTTGATCGCGCCTACGCTTCCGATCGACATCCCGCTGCCGTTGGCCGCGTGATGGCTCCGCAAATGATCAGGACCGCGCTCGCTGCCGGGATTATCAGCCTCTCGGCCATTTCTAGCCGCGCCGACGACTGGGGCTGCACCGTTCTGCTGTGCCTCGCCAATCCAGGCGGGCCGACGCAATACGCGGCGTGCGTTCCGCCGGTGACGCGGCTCTGGTCGCATCTGAAGCGGGGAGGGGCCTTTCCGACCTGCTCAGGTGCGGGATCGAGCGCCTCGCCGATCGGCTACGACCCGTATGAGCCATGCCAGGATGGCTACGTCCTGCGCGAGCTTGGGCGCGATGGTGCAAGTCAACCGGCCTGTGTGTCGAGCAAGCCGGTTCGGAACTGCGACCGCGCCGACGACGCCTGCGAGCCGCATGACGTCCAGGCGGTCCGCCATCGCGCCCAACCCAATTTCATCGACGTCACCGGAGCAGATGGCGTCAGCACGCGAGTGCGATTCTGATGGAGGCCGCTGACATCACGACATTGGTCGACCGCTGCACCGCGCCAATGCTGGCGCGGCCGGTTGCCGCGATCATGCGCCAGGCGAGCGAGTTCCAGCCCCTGCTGGTCACTATCGCGGGAAAGCGAGCGGTGCGGGTCCTGGCCGGTTCGAAGCCTGAGGCCATCGCGCTTACCAGCGAAGCGGCCGCTGCGGGACAGCCGGTCCGGATCGGCTTGGCCCAACTCGATGCCGCCGATCTGAAAGCGGCCGGGCTCACAATCTCAGCGGCATTCGACCCGTGCGAGCACATTGCTGGCGTCGGCCGAATGTTTCAGGAGCGGAAGGCGAAGCTTGTATCGGGCGGCCTTGACGATACAGCCGCGGATGGACGCGCGCGAGCGTCCTTCAAGTCCACTCCGAGATCAGCACTTGCCGCCGTTGCGGCCAAGCCGGACACCGCGTCGGAGTTGGAGACCGTGTCCGGCCCTCCGCAAGAGGAGGTCGCATCGACCAACGACCCACCGGCCTGGAACGTCTACGGCGCGAAGCGCGGCTCCTCGCTGCTGATCTACAGCCGCTGACCCAATCCAAAACCCTTTCGCCGATTGCACAGGATGTGCGGCGTCGGACACCCTTGCCTTGGAGACCACGAATGCCCCTCCCGTTTCGATCACTCGCCGCACCGACCGCTATCGCGGCTGCGCTCGTTCTTTTCGCGGCCGAGCCTGCGCTCGCACAGACCGCCAACATCGAGGGCGTGCTGCAAAACATCGTTACGATGCTGACCGGCAATGTCGCGCGCCTGCTGGCGACGCTCGCCGTGATCATCGTCGGTATCGCCTGGATGTTCGGCTATCTCGATCTGCGCAAAGCCGCCTATGTCGTGCTCGGCGTCGCTATCGTCTTCGGCGCCTCCGAGGTCGTCTCGACGCTTACCGGCGGTACCTGAGCGTAGCCGCTATGACGAACGAGCCCGAGCGTCTGGCCGAAGACACGCTGTTCCTAGCCTGCACGAGGCCTGCGATGATCGCGGGCGTCACGATGGAGGCGATGGCCATTAATGTGATGGCCTCCTGCATCCTGTTCCTGATGGCGGGCTCGATCGTCTACGGGCTGATCGCCTTGCCGATCCACCTGATCTGTCGCGTCATCTGCCGGCACGATCCCAACCAATTCCGCCTGCTCGTCGCCTGGCTCGAGACCCGCGGCCGCGCTCGCAATGGCTCGTTCTGGGGCGGGTCGTCGCCGACGCCCTTGCGTCTGGTGCGCCGCTTCACGGCTCACGAGGTCGCCCATGGCTGACGCCGCCCGCCTAATGGCTCGCGAGATCGAGCCCGACGTTCATCTGCCCTACGTCCGGCATGTGACCGAGACCGTGATCAGCCTCTCGACGCGGGCGCTGATGACGACGATCCGCCTCGACGGCATCGCCTTCGAGACTGCCGATATCGGCGACCTCAATGATCTGCACGCCAAACTCAATCTCACGCTGCGCAATCTGGCCGACGATCGGCTGGCGATCTGGACGCATCTGATCCGGCGGCAAGATACCGGCTATCCTGAGGGCGAATTCTCCTCGGCCTTCGCGCGCGATCTCGACGTCGGCTATCGCGAGGTGCTCCAGTGCACAAAGCTGTTCCGCAACGAGCTCTACCTCACCATCGTCGCCCACCCCGGCCGCGATCGGGCGGAGGCCGCCGTCGGCTTCGTCTCCCGTCTCGGCCAAGCGCGTCGCGGGGGAGGGGAGGTCGATGCCGCCGCGCTGAAGCGGCTGAACGATGCCGCACGGGACATCACCGCCGCGCTCGGTCGCTATGGGGCCACTCAACTCGGCCTCGTCGAAAAGAACGGCCTGCTGTTCTCTGAGCCGATGCGGCTCCTGCATCTGCTGGCGTCCAGCGAGGATCTGCCGACCGCCTTGCCGCAAGGCCGGATCGGGTCGGCGATCTATACCAACCGCGTCATCTTCGGCCGCGAAGCGATCGAAGTTCGCGCGGCAGGAGGCTCGCTGTTTTCCGGCATGTTCGGGCTGAAGGAATACCCGGCCTCGACCAGGCCCGGTATGCTGAACGGCCTGCTCTCGGCCCCGTTCGAATTCGTGCTCTCGCAAAGCTTCGCTTTCCTCTCGAAGGCCGACGCCAAGAAGGTGTTGACGCGAAAGCAGAACCAGCTCGTCTCGACCCAGGATGTCGCCGCCTCCCAGATCGACGACCTTAACGATGCGCTGGACGACCTGGAATCCAACCGCTTCGTCATGGGCGACCACCATCTGTCGCTGCTGGTTCGCGCCGAGACCCCAAAAACTTTGCTGGAGACGATGGCACAGGCGCGCCGCGTGCTCGCCGAGGCCGGCGCGGTGGTCGCGCGTGAGGATCTTGGGCTGGAGGCTTCCTGCTGGGCGCAGATGCCCGGCCTGTTCAAGCATCGCGCGCGATCGGGTGCGATCACCTCGCGCAATCTCGCGGCGCTGTCGCCATTTCACAGCCATCCGGCCGGCAAATCTGTCGGCAACCATTGGGGGCCGTCAGTCGCGATGCTGAAGACGGCGTCGGGCTCGCCCTATCACTTCTCCTTCCACGCGGGCGATCTAGGCAACACTTTTATCTGCGGGCCGTCAGGCTCCGGCAAAACGGTGCTGCAGAATTTCCTGCTCGCCCAGGCGGAAAAGTTCGGCTGCCAGCGCGTCATGTTCGACAAGGACCGCGGCGCCGAAATTTTCGTCCGCGCCTCGGGCGGCACCTATCTCACGCTCAAGAATGGCGTGCCCACCGGCTGCGCGCCGTTGAAGGCGCTCGAGTTGACCCCGGCCAATCTCGCCTTCCTTGGCGATCTCATCCGCAAGCTCGTCACGCTCGAGGGCAGGGCGCTCTCCGTCGTCGATGAAGAGCGCATCGATTCCAGCCTTGAGGCGATGCGCGCTCTGCCGCGCCAGGAGCGCTCGTTGTCGGCGCTGCGCGCGTTTCTAGGGCAGCAGGATCGCGAGGGCATCGGCGCGAGGCTCGAACGCTGGTGCAATGGCGGACCTCTCGGTTGGGTCCTCGATGCCGAAGAGGACGCGATCGCGCTGGACGCCAGCTTCATCGGCTTCGATATGACCGACGTGCTCGACCATCCCGTCGTGCGCACGCCTCTTATGATGGTGCTGTTCCATCGCGTCGAGCAGCTCATCGACGGCCGCCGCATCATCATCGACATTGACGAATTCTGGAAGGCGCTCGGCGATGACGCCTTTCGGGCGCTCGCCAACGACAAGCTGAAAACCATCCGCAAGCAGAACGGCGTCATGGTCTTTGGCACGCAGTCGCCGCGCGATGCGCTGGCGTCGCCGATTGCCCACACCATCGTCGAGCAGTGCCCGACGCAGATCTTCATGCCGAACCCGCGCGGCACGCGCTCGGACTATATCGACGGCTTCCATCTCACCGAAACCGAGTTCTGGCTGATCAAGGAAGAACTCTCGGCCGAGAGCCGGCGCTTCCTGGTCAAACAGAACGGCCAGTCCATCGTCGCCGAGCTCGACCTCGGCGGCATGGATGAAGCGCTCGCCGTGCTGTCGGGCCGCACCGAGACCGTCGAGCTGCTCGACCGCATTCGCGCCGAGGTCGGCGACGACCCCACGGCGTTCCTGCCCCGCTTCCATGCCGAGAGAAGGATCGACCGATGAGAGCAAGCCACCTCCTGATCGCCACGGCCTTGGCCGGACTGCCGTCGGCTGGCCTCGCCCAGCAGGGCGTTCCCGTGTTCGACGCCGGCGCGATCGCAAAACATGTCGAACAGATCGGCAAGCTGACCGAGCAGATCAAGACGATGGAGGCGCAGCTCACGCAGGCAAAGCAGCTCTATGAGTCCTTCAACAAGCTGACCGACGTCAACGACATCGCCTCGCTCCTGAACAGCGAGGAGTTCCGGAAACATCTGCCGAAGGAGTTCGGCGAGATCGAGAAGCTGGTCTCGGGCGGCGGCGGATCGCTTGCTGGCATCGTCGATCGGTATCTTGATCAGAACCGCGCCTATCAGGGCGGCGACGCGAACTCGTTCTATCGCACCGAGCTCGACCGCATCGCGCGTCAGACCGGCGCTAAGCATTCGATTGGCCAGAGCGTATACGACACCGCCTCCAAGCGCATCGATGGGCTGGAGGAGCTTCGCCAGAAGATCACGGCCTCGAAGGACGCGAAGGACGTGCTGGATCTCTCGGCGCGCATTCAAGCCGAGCAGGCACTTCTGCAGAACGAGGTGCTGCGCATGCAGGGGCTCGCCATGGTCCAGCAGGCGCGGAGCGAAATGGATGGCCAGCGAGCGGAGGAACGCCGCCGCCAGTTGGTCGATGAAATGAAGGCTGCTCTCCAATGAGCCGGCCTCTGATTGCTGCCTTCTTGACGATGGCTCTCTCCGGCTGTGGCGACGAGCAAGCCGAGCACGCGAAGCCGGCGCCGATCCGTGACGTGCCCTTCTTCCTCGCGAACGCACCCGATCACGAAGCTGCGCTGGCGCGCTGCCGAGCCAATCCTGGCGACCTGAGGTCCGATGCCACCTGCCGCAATGCGGAAGAAGCCAATCGCAAGGTGATGATCTGGGGTCGAGACGCTGCCCTGAAGCGCGCGAGCAATTGAGATGGCGATCAACGTCTTCGACGAGTTCCTGAAGGAGTTCGAGCAGCCAATCACGACTTTCGTGTCGACGTCTGTCTCGAACCTCGCGACCTTCGTCGATGGACCGCTACGGGTCGCTGTCCTCCTCTACGTCGTGCTGTACGGTTTTGCGGTCATGCGCGGCGCGATCGCCGAGCCGATCCAGGAGTTTGCCTGGCGAGCGATGAGGCTCGTCCTGATCGTGCTCCTCGCGTCGAATGCGAGTTCTTTCCAGCAATATGTCACCGACCTCTTCTTCACGTCGTTGCCAAAGGAGATTGGAAACGCTCTTGCGGGTTCGGCCCTTGATGCGAACTCGGGTGCGCCCTTCGACAAGCTGTTGAACAAGGGGATCGAGGTCGCCCAAAAGATCTACGATCGAGCAGGCCTCACGGACATTGCACCAGCTTTGATCGCCGCGATCCTTCTCGTCTTCACGGCCGTTTCAGGCTTTCTGCAGTTCGCGATCCTGCTCTACGCGAAGGTTGGCTTGGCGATCGTCATCGCGCTCGGGCCGATCTTCATCGCTCTGGCGCTGTTCGACGCGACGCGGCCCTTTGCTGAGGCTTGGACACGACAGGTTGCAAATTTCCTGATCCTGCATGTGCTCGTTGTCGCCCTTGTCGGCTTGATGCTCACGTCGGTTCAAGGCTTCGTCGAGAAATACGGTGCTGATGCCGCGTCCGGCGGCGCGATCATCGTTGGCGCGGTCGCGATCAGCGCCGTCCTCGGTCTCGCCGCATACATCGCTTTGCAGCTCCCCGCCATCGCGGGCGGTCTCGCTGGCGGCGGCGCCTCGCTAGCGGCCCGGGTTGTCACCAGCGCCATCACCGCCAACGCAGCCTCCGCCGCTGTCGGCGCCTATGCCGGCGCGCGAACCGCGGCCAGTCGCACGGCGGCTAGGATCCGCGAGCGACGACGGGGTGGCGAGATCAGACGCGTCTGAACGTCCCTTCCACACCAGGACCAACCGCATCCGCGCAAGGATGCCGAGAAGGATTTGCCTCGATGAATTGTCGCGTGATTGCCAGCCTCGTGCTGGCCACGGTGGTGACGGGCTGCGCCGGCTGGAACAAGGGCGCACCGTCCTGCGACGGCTCGGCCAAACGCCCGCTGAACAAATCGCTTTGGGATTGGGAGGCGAGCCCTCCCGCCGCACCGAAGCCGGATACGCCGGTGGTCAAACGCCTCGGCTTGGCCCAGCCAGAGTTGCCGGCCCGCGGCATCGGTCATGGTGCCGCTGCTTGGTCTGCCTTCGACATCGCCCGCTCGTTTCGGCCTTGCAGTGAGGCGACGCGTCATGGTTAGGCCCGACGATCTGAAGGACTACTTCGACAATGCCCGCCGCTGGGAACAAGATCTCCTGCTAACGGCGCAGCGCTCGAAACGCCTCGCCTGGTTCGTCGCCACTGCGGCCTGCGTGCTCGCGACGGCCGCCGTCGGTGCCGTTGCGGCGCTGGCGCCGCTTAAGACGGTCGAACCCTTCGTCATCCGCGTCGACAATGCGACCGGCATCGTCGAGACTGTCGCGGCGCTCGGGACGTCACCGCGCAGTTACGACGAGGCGGTGACCAAGTATTTCCTGGGGCGCTACGTTCGCTCGCGCGAAGGTTTCAGCCAAGCCGAGGCCGCGAGCAATTTTCAGACTGTAGCGCTGCTGTCGTCGCAGGCCGAGCAGGCGCGCTTTGCCGCCGTCTATCGCGGCTCGAACCCGGAAAGCCCGCAGGTGCTGCACGGCCGCTTCGGCGTCGCAGAAGTCCGGATCAAGGCGATCTCGCTGCTGGCCGACAACCTCGCCTCCGTCCGCTTTCTGAAGGAGAGCCGGAAGGGCGAGGAGATCAAGGTCACGCATTGGATTGCGACGCTGACCTTCGCCTATGTCAACGCACCGATCTCATCGACCGATCGTCTGATCAACCCGCTCGGTTTCCTGGTCTCGGAGTACCGCGCCGATCCGGAGGTCGCGCCATGAGCCGTCGCATCATCGCAGCTGGCTGCGGTTTGCTGTTCGCAATCGGCCTTGGGCTGCCGTCGCTTGCCCTACAACTCCCGACCGCCGGCGCGCGCGACGAGCGCGTGCGCTTCGTCGCTTACGACCCGGCGAACGTCGTCAAGGTCAACGGCGTTATCCGCGCCTCGACCCAGGTAATTTTTGCCGAGGACGAAGAGATCGCGCATGTCGCGATCGGAGACTCGATCGCCTGGGAAGTCGCCCCGGCGGGTTCGATCCTGTTCCTAAAGCCCCGCGAAAAGCATCCACCGACCAATTTGCAGGTCGTGACGACGCGTCGCGACGGCCGCAAGCGCTCCTACCAGTTCGAGCTCTCGATCGCGGAAGCCTCGCTCAAAGAGAGCTATTTCGTGGTGAAGTACTCCTACCCCAGTGACGAGGCTGATCGCCGCCGGGCGGAGTACGAGGCGCGGAGCCAGCAGCGCGAGGGCGCGGTCATCGACCAGACGTTCGATCTCCATCAGCAATACGGCGCGCGCAACTGGCGCTTCTCGGCTCAAGGCCCGGCCGATCTCGAACCCGACGGCGTGTTCGACGACGGCAAGGTCACCAGCTTCCGCTTCGCCGGCAATCGCGAGGTGCCCGCGATCTACATGGTCGGCTCGGATGGCGCGGAAAGCCTCGTGCCGAAGGACGTTCGCGGCGACGACGTCGTCGTGCATGCCACCGCGCGCGAGTTCCGGCTGCGTCGCGGCAGCGAGGTGCTTTGCATCTTCAACGAGGCCTTTGACGCCGTCGGCGTGAACCCGGGCACCGGCACGACGAGTCCGAGCATCGCCCGCACCCAAAAGCAGCCCGCGCCAGCGCGGCGCCGCTGAGGAGCATGTCATGACCGATCAGAACGCATCATCCGGCGTCGAAGGCGAACGCGGCATCACCCCCGTTTCCGGACCAGTCGAGGGCTCGGGTCGGGCGCTCGCCAAGCGCGGCATCGGCGCGGCCGCGCTGATCGCATTCTCGGTCCTTGTGATCTGGAGCACCTGGAAAGCCGAAAAACCCGTCGAGCAGGGCGGCGCGAAACCGACCATCCGCCAGACCACTGCGTTCGAACCAGTTCGCGAACCGCCAGCGCCGGCGCCAGTCCAGCAAGCCGCTCTGCCGGTCCTGCCGCCTCAGCTCGCGCCAGCCGCCGCTCCGCCGCAAACCGACAAGCTGATGGAGAGCGCCCGCCGCGCGCCGGTGCTCGCCTTCAACCGGCCGGGGCGCTCAACATCAGGCGACGGGGCAGGGCAGGGCGCTTCTCTGCCGGGTTCGCCTTTGCTCGCCGGCGGGGCCGAACCGCGCAACGAACTCGCCGACAAGCTCAAGGCCACCACGATCGAGGGCGTGCGTGCCGCGCGCCTGCCCAATCGCAATCTGCTGGTGACACAAGGCACGGCGATCCCCTGCGTGCTTGAGACAGCGATGTCCTCGGATGTGCCCGGCTTCGTCTCCTGCGTCGTGCTGCGCGATGTCCTGTCGGACTCCGGACACGTCGTGCTGATGGAAAAGGGCACCCAGATCGTCGGCGAACATCGCGGCCAGGTTCGGAAGGGCTCCAAGAGGATGTTCGTGCTCTGGACGCGGGCGAAAACCCCGACCGGTGTCATCGTCGCGCTCGCCTCGCCGGCGACCGATGCGCTCGGCCGAGCCGGGTTCGACGGCGAGATCGACACGCATTTCTGGGAGCGCTTTGGCGCGGCGCTTCTGCTCTCAATCGTCAGCGACGCCGCCGCTGTCGGCCGCCAGCAGCTCGATGACGCTGACATCGAGATCCGCAACACATCGGGTGCGGCCAACACGGCGGCCGGCATCGCCGTCGAGCGCTCGATCGACATCCCCCCGACACTGAACAAGAACCAGGGCGAGCGCGTCAACATTTTCGTCGCACGCGATCTGGATTTCTCCTCGGTCTACGATCTGAAACGGATCGAAAGCCGCGCGCGGATTTTGGATCGCACGGTGCCGGGCGTTGACGCCGCTGTAGGCCCTGGCTCACGGGTCACGAAGCCATGACGGCAATCGCGCCTGTGCCCGCAGCAGCCGATTGCATCGCTATCGTCGCACCTGCCACGCCGAGCGCCCCGACCGCTTCCGAACGGCGCGCCAGCCGCATCGTGCTCGAGCGCTATCTGACGCCGCTCGCGCGCTTTCTGACGCAGCCGGACCTCACCGAGATCGTCGTCAACCGCCCGGGCGAGGTATTCACGGAAGGAGCGGGCGGCTGGCATCGGCACGAACTCCACAATTTGAGCCACGCGCATCTGATGCATCTGGCAACGGCAGCGGCCGGCTACACCCGGCAGGATATCGCGTCCGATCATCCGATCGTCTCGACGACGCTGCCTGGGGAAGAGCGCTGCCAGATCGTCGTTCCGCCGGCGGTGCCGGCAGGCACCATCAGCCTGACCATCCGAAAGCCCTCGTCCGTTACCATGACGCTGGAGGATTTTGAGCAGCGCAATCTGTTCTCCGACATCCGCGTTACCAGCGACGACCTCTCCGAAGACGAGACGGAGCTAGTGCGCCTGCGCGACGCCGGGCAATGGCGCGAATTCCTGGCGCTTGCCGTGCGCAGCCGCCGCAACATCATCATCTCGGGTGCGACCGGCTCGGGCAAGACCACACTGTCGAAGGGTCTGATCGCTCAGATCCCGGCAGCCGAGCGCCTCATCACCATCGAGGACACGGCCGAGCTTGTGGTGCCTCAGCCCAACCATGTCCGTCTGCTCTACGCCAAGGACGGGCAAGGGCTCGCCAAGGTCGGCCCGCGCGAGTTGCTCGAATCCTGCCTGCGCATGCGGCCCGATCGCATCCTTCTGCAGGAGCTGCGGGACGGGACCGCCTTCTTCTACCTGCGCAATGTGAATTCGGGCCATCCAGGCTCGATCACGACGGTCCACGCCGATTCCGCGCGCCTCGCCTTCGAGCAGTTGACGCTGCTGGTGAAGGAGAGCGCCGAAGGCCGGGACCTTGCGCGTGACGACATCCGCAACCTGCTGCGCCAGACCGTCGACATCGTCATTCAGATGAAACGTGAGCACGGCCGCTTCCGCATCACGGAGATCGACTATGACCCCGTTCGAAAGCGCCTCGCCAGCGCGTAAGGTGATGCTCCGGATCGCCCTCGCGCTGACCGGCATCGCCGTATTCCTGTTCGTCGGCTCAAATGTTCTGCTGCTCGGCCTTCGCAGCCATGACGGCGGCTTCCACTTGAACGAGCTTGCGATCGCCTGGCCCCATTACGGTACGAACGAGCGCCTCGATCGCTGGATCACTTTTGGCACGCTGGCCGGCACGATCGCGGCCTTCGGACTGATGGGTCTGATCTTGCGGACGAAACCACGCCCGCTGCATGGCGAAGCGCGATTCGCCACCGAGCGCGACATCCGCAAAGCGGGTTTGAGGTCTAAGCAGGGTATCCTGCTCGGACGGAAAGACGGCAAGTTCCTGTGCTTCGGCGGGCCTGAGCACGTCATGGTCTATGCGCCGACGCGTTCGGGTAAGGGCGTCGGCTATGTCATTCCAAACCTGTTGAACTGGCCGGATTCCGTCGTCGTGCTCGACGTCAAGAAGGAGAACTTTGACCGCACCGCGGGGTTTCGGGAGGCGAGCGGGCAGGCGGTCTTCCTGTTCGATCCGCTCGACGAGCAGGGCCGCACCGCGCGCTACAACCCGCTTGCCTATGTGCGGCGCGATCCGGTCGATCTCTATGACGATCTTCAGCGCATAGCGGTTATGCTCTTCCCGGCCGAGAACCGGGCCGACCCGTTCTGGTTTGAGACGGCCCGGTCGGCGTTCGTCGCCATCGGCGGCTATGTCGCCGAAACGCCGGGCCTGCCGCTAACCATCGGCGAGATCCTGCGGCAGCTTTCCGCCTCGAGCGACCTGAAGGCTCATTTTCTCAGCCTCATGAAAGAGCGCGCCAAGAGCACCGCGCCCCTCTCGTCGCATTGCATCGGAGCGCTAAACGATTTTCTGTCGGCCTCCGAGAACACCATGAACTCGGTGCGGAAGACGACGACCGCACGGCTCGGCCTCTGGCTCAATCCGCGCATCGATGCCGCGACATCGGAGAATGATTTCGACTTGCGCGAGCTTCGCTCCCGGCCGATGTCGATCTTTCTCGGTGTGACGCCAGACAATCTCGACCGCATGGCGCCGCTCCTCAACCTGTTCTTCCAGCAGGTCATCGATCTGAACAGCCGCGAGCTGCCCGAGCAGAACCCGAAGCTGAACCGACGCGTGCTGCTGCTGCTCGACGAGTTCCCGGCACTCGGCCATGTGCAGATTCCGACGCGACCGGCCGGGTAATCCAATAATTAACCGGCCACTGTTCC